>PYJC01000091.1 GCA_003635255.1 Candidatus Poribacteria bacterium
GACAATATATTGATATACTTGTTGTTGCTCAAAAATTAGTGCTTTCAAACGCTCTTGGATTTCAGGAGATAGAACAGAACGCCGATATTTAGTACACCAAATTATGTGATATTCACAAGCATACATTGTCGTGCCTGTTGAAATATATTTGTGGTCATTGTTAGCAATTTTCATACTATTAATTATACCACAAAAAATAGTTATTGTCAAGTCAATTTGTAAATTATATTAGTTTTTGATATGTCAACTGATTAACCGCTACTACATCCCAAACCTAAAGGATTGGGTTTTGTAGCGGAAGATTTGATAAAGAAATATCCATCAAGAATATAATTCCTGCAGCACCTCAAAATAATTAGGAAACGTCTTGTTGACACACTCTGGATTATTAATCTGAATCCCATTCGTCTTTAAACCGATGAGCGAAAACGCCATCGCCATACGGTGGTCTTCGTAGGTATCAATGGCTGCAGGGGTAATAGGTGCTGGTGAGATTTCGAGTCCGTCTTGGTGTTCGACGACTGGCACGCCTAATTTTCGGAGTTCTGTTACCATCGCATGAATCCGATCGGTCTCTTGCCAGCGCGTATGCTCAATGTTTCGGATGGTTACTTTGCTATCGGCGAAGGGGGCAATCGCGGCGAGGGTTAAGGCAGTATCCGAAATCGTCCGCATATCGACATCAATCCCTTTTAATTGGCGGGGTCCGGTAAGGGTAATACCTGTGTTAGAAACGGTGGTCTGACAGCCCATCTGTTCTAAGATATGTACAAACTGGAGATCACCTTGTGCGGAATCTAAATTGAGGTGTTGGACAGTGACACGTCCACCGGTGAGTGCAGCGGCAGCAAAGAAGTAAGAGGCGTTAGAGGCATCCGGCTCTATGTTATAGACTCGCGGCTGATACTGCTGACCCCCTTCAATCCGAAAAAACTTGTAGTCTTCGCTTATAACCTGCACACCAAACGCTGCCATGACGGATCGTGTGATGTCAATATAAGGCATTTCGCGGTTGCCGACAACTTCAATCTCCATACCGTTTTTTGCGTAGGGTGCAATGAGCAGCAGTGCTGTTAAGAATTGGCTGCTTTTACTGACATCAAGGCGGGTTTTTCCACCTTTAAGCCCGTCTGCTTCGATAATGACAGGGAGATGTCCGTTCTCAAATTGGGTGCGTGCTGAGACCCCAATTTGCCTAAGTGCATCGAGTAAGTCAGCAATAGGGCGACCGTGGCGCATCGGTTCATCGCCGTCAATGACGAATTTGCCGTGTCCGAGTGAAACATAGGCGGTAAGTGAGCGTGAAGTGGTGCCTGAGTTCCCGATATAGAGTTCGGCACCGGAAACTGGGATTTCACCGCCATTTCCATGCACGTCAAACGTCGCCAACTTCTCATCAGCGTCAACCTTGACCCCGAGTTTTTGTAAGGCATTGCACATATAACGTGTATCATCGCTAAAGAGGGCACCCGTTAGCGTCGAAGTACCGTGTGCCATTGCAGCGACCAACAACGCACGGTTGGTATAACTCTTAGAACCCGGTACTTCTATCGTGGCATTGATCGGTTTGCGAACGGGTTGTATCTCAATCATTCAACAACTCCCAACTCCTCAAGTAGTTGTCGGAGTTCAGCTTTCTCGGCATCGGTGAGCGGTAGTAGTGGACTTGTTGTGCGTGCGCTGCAGACCCCCAAAATTTCCAGACACGCCTTCATGCCGCTGACCCCCTGTCCGTAGGTATACATTTTACTGAGCCGCAGCATCCACTTTTGTAACCGGTGGACTTCATCAATATCACGTGCCTTCGCAGCGTTGTAGAGCGCGACCGATTCTTTCGGAGCAACGTTTGCAATTGAGACAACACCACCTGCTGCACCAAATAGGAGTGCTGCACCGAGTGCGACATGCGAGCCGAGGAAGATAGAGAAATCTGTTCGCTCACCAAGCAGTGCTATGAGATTGAGGGAGTTCGTCCAATCCCCCGTACTGTCCTTAACGCCGACGATATTTTCACAGGTATCTGCGAGTTCAACGATGATCTGCGGCTTAATAAAGGTTTTAACGGTGGACGGGATATTATAGACGAAAACTGGGAGTTCCGTACTCGCGGCGACTGTCTGGTAGAATTCGATCAGGTCTGCATCGTCGGTGGAGGGGTAATAGTAGCCGGGTGTCGCAGCGACTGCATCAACGCCGAACTGCTCGGCGATTTCAATGTTTTGAATGACGCGTTGCGTGCTTGTATCCATGACACAACAGATAACTGGGACGCGTCCCCCAATTGCTTTGAGAGCGATGTCCATTGCCCGTTCGCGTTCTGTATTTGTTAAAGTCGTAAATTCACCCGAACTCCCGAGTAGATAGATGCCGTGAACACCGCTGTGAATCAGTCGGTTCAGTTGGTTGACGAACCCGCGTTCATCGACGCGTTCTTTTTCATCAAGTGGTGTTACTGTCGGTGTAAAAATGCCTTCAAATCGGATATCCATGAATGTCTCCTTCATTCTCGACCCAGCGGAGGTTTCTCTGCAATTTGGTTAGATACTTTCAGTTTATCAAAATACGGTTTCATTGTCAATCATATCCGAGTGTCCTGACATCCTCTCAAACGTCTTCAACCGACACGATCTCCGACGAAACGAAATTATCACTGGGCTTCCGAAAAGACTATCATTGTCGCAGCGACAGCGCGATCGGGATCGGCTACCACAGCGAAACGTGCTTTGCGTCAAGGGCGTGAGGTAATTATCACGCGGCATGTCAAAGCGAGAATAGACAGCGCAACGCTCGTTAAAAATCTTGGGGAACTCAAAGATGTGCTCGGTATAGAACGCGAAGCTTCGGGAAATTTGTAATTTTTTGTTTTCTGTGATATACTATCCAAACCAGTTTTGGGTGGCACCACCACGAAACGGCCCCCATTCCGTTTCTGCCACCCTGCCACCGTGGTGGGAGAATAAAAGACTGGGGACTGGGAAACCAGTGTTAACACTTAAAATCAAACAGGAGAGGGTATTTGGCCCTGTCGAATTTGAACCACAAAACTTGTCTGAACTTTTCTAATTTTTAGTCTGAATTAACGTTGGTACTTCAGGGTATGATGGTAGTGTAGCGTATTCACCAGACGGTGAATTTGGTAAAAGAGAAGCTATGTTAAAAATAGGGCACAGCACTCGAACCGGAGAGACAGGGAATGCCGATGAAATCCATAGCACTTCACACATTCTACCTTGGTGATAACGATGAGGAAGCATTTTTATGGTTAACCCGTATGAATATTCTGGCAAACCCTTGACACCGAAAATGGCTCAAGAATTGATTATAGAGTTATTTGAAGGCAAAATCCTCCATGAAAGGGATATAATCAGAAAAGTAGATGAAGTCCATGTTCAGCGTGGCGGTAAGTTGGCGCAAACTAAGACGCACTTTCTCATAAAAGCCCTAAAGGTGCTGAGTGGTGGTAGGTTGGTGCAAACTAAGACGCACCCTGTCATAGATGCTCTAAAGGCACTGAGGCGAGATTACTTTGCTGATAACCCAAGGCGAGATTACTTTGCTGATAACCCAAACCCCGGCGATGGCATTTGGATAATTACTGGTGAAACTTACGTTATTGTTAATATCCCTGTATCGTTTAATACCCCTTGCCAATCTGGATTTGAATCGCTTAAAGGCTACAAAACATTCGACTACAAAAAATACAAAGAATTACTTGGCGAATTATCTTATGACCTAGAAAGGTACGGCGGGAGTATCCTCGGTGAAGTATGGAATGCCGGACCAGATCCCGCATTCGACTGGATTTCCACCCCGGTTCTTATTCCTGCTAAATGGACTGACAATCTTGAACCACAAGACGCTCACGAGAGCGCGTGTCTAATGCTGTTTCCGTCATTTCGATTGCCGAATGGAAGGTTGGTTATTGTGACGATGACTATGGATACATACCAATATCATTCTGTGGTTTATGAAGATGATTCTTCGGAAATAATCCAGTCCCTCTTAGTTAAGGAGAGCGTTCCAGTATCGGCCCGGAAAGAAAAATTACCGTCAGGTCCCAACGCTCAACAACAACAAGCGATTCGGACAACAGAAGGTCCACTGCTCATCATCGCGGGTCCCGGATCGGGTAAAACCTTTACACTCGTAGAACGAATTTACTATCTAATCTCTGAGCAGAACGTTCAACCTGAGCAGCTATTTGTCTCAACCTTCACCGAGAAAGCCGCCGATGAGCTCATCACACGTGTCGGGTCAAGACTATCTGCTGATAACATTGAAGTCAATCTCAATGAGATGTATATCGGCACGTTCCATTCGATCTGTCTACGGTTCCTTGAGGAAAATCTTGAGTTTACCCGTCTGAAACGCGATTTCGTTCTATTGGATCAGTTTGACCAGCAGTATTTCCTGTATAAGAAACTGTCTGAATATCAGGAGATTGAGGGAAGCGAGCACATCATAAACGGTTTGGGTTGGCGAGCAGCGGCAGATCTCATGAAATGGGTGAATAAAGTAAGCGAGGAGGCTCTGGATCCGGAAGATTTACTGAACGCCCCGGATCCCGAAGTTCAGGCATTGGGACGCTGTTATCAGCAGTATCAAACACATTTGGAAGAAGAGAACTATCTCGACTTTTCCACCATCCAGTTTGAAGCATTGCGTCTGCTTGAGGCACACCCTGAGGTACTTGAGGAAATCCGCGATAAGATCCAGTATCTGATGGTCGATGAGTATCAGGACACCAACACTATCCAAGAACGTATCCTGTTCAAACTCGCATCCCCGGATTTCAATCTCTGTGTTGTTGGGGATGATGATCAGGGACTTTACCGGTTTCGGGGGGCAACAATACGGAATATCTTGGAATTTCCACAGAAAGACTTTTCAGGTGCTGTCTGTCAACAGGTCAAACTCACCACGAATTACCGATCGCATCCAGATATTATCAAGTTTTATAACGAATGGATGGATCCTCCCGATTCCGCTAATTTTCCCGGTTGGACATCGGAGGGCAAGACCTTCCGTTATGCAAAGTCAATCGTTCCTGACGCTAACAAAGGTTTTGTAGATATGCCCACTGTGCTGAAAGTGTCAGGGGATCCGAACACCGAAAACTGGCACGAGGAGGTCCTCGCCTTCCTGCGCCATCTCAAGGACAGCGGTGCGTTGACGGATTGGAATCAGGTCGCCTTCCTATTTTGGTCGGTGCGCGATAAGAAGGTCGTTGCGTTAGCGAAAGCGTTAGAAGCAGGGGGTATCCCGGTCTACTCACCCGGCTCGAACCAATTCTTTGATCGCCAAGAAATCTGTCTGATGATTGGTGCGCTGATGTTCCTCTTTCCGCAATTTCAAGAGATTCGGGAATGGAGGGAAGGTGCACATCTCAACATCTGGGATTATTACGATAAGCAGTGTCTTCCAGGATTCACCAATGAACTCCGCAAGCCAGAAAACGAGGCGATGCGGATGTGGTGCAGTGATCGGGCAAAGGAGCATCTCGCGCTAACACAGGGGACAGACTACGCCTTCTCGGGGCTGTTCTATGAGTTGTTGCAGTTCCCAATGTTCAGTCAATATCTCGGATTGGGAACACAAGAGGACGTGATTGACGGCCGTCCTGCCCGGAACTTAGCCACTCTCTCGCGGATGCTCGATAAATATGAGTGTATTCATCGTATAAAGGTTCTGACTCCCAACAATCTTGATAGAAGTCTCCAACGATTGTTCAATCAATTTTTCAGTTTCCTCAAGAAAGGGGCCATCGCCCAATACGAAGACGAATACGAAGACGTATCCGAATACGCGCCGAGCGGTTGTGTTTCCTTTATGACGATTCATCAGTCGAAGGGTTTAGAGTTCCCCGTCACGATTGTCGGGTCAATGGATGCTGATCCTTGGGGAAAAGATACCAACCTCGCTGACCTCCTTCAGCGGAAGTATTACAGCAAAGAACCTTTTGAACCGCTGGAGAGAACCAAATACTATGATTTCTGGCGACTCTTTTATACGGCATTTTCCAGAGCACAGAATCTGTTGATCCTTACCTGTCAAGAGAGAACGGGGGGAAAATGGCGCGCGCCATCAAGTTCTTTTAAACCTGTGTACGATCCAGTGTGTTCTTGGCGCACCTCTGCTTTTCAACCTGAACGGCTCACGCTTGAAACGATCAAGGACGTGACGTTTAAGAAGGAGTATTCGTTCACATCACACATCACTGTTTTTGAGGGTTGCGCGAGGCAATATAAGTTCTACCGTGATCTCGGCTTCGCTCCGATCCGCCGGAACCAGCATACGATTTTCTTTGGGAAACTGGTGCATCAGACGATTGAAGACATCCACAAAGTGGTCCTACGTGGTGAGGAGCATATCGTCACAGAGGAGCAGATTTCGGACTGGTTTAACGCCAATTATACGCGTCTATCACGTCAAGAAGACCTCTCTCTAACTTATAGTATACAAAAAGCAGCGCTGGACCAGGTACTGAGATATGCACGCCGAGAGCGTGGAACGTGGGATCGTCTCCGCGAAACCGAGGTTAAAATGTCGCTCGTCAAAGACGCGTATCTCCTCAAAGGACAGGTGGATTTGATTCGAGGTGAAGACGACACAGTAGAGGTTGTCGATTTTAAGTCAGGAAAGAAACTCGACCTTGACCTTGTGAGTGAAATAGAAACGATAGAGTGTTACCGCCGTCAACTCGAAGTCTATGCACATATCATTGAAGGGTGCACAGGTCAGACAATTAGCAAGATGCACCTCTACTACACAGGCCAAGACGATGGCAATCCGTATGTTAGTTTCGACAAGGATGCGCGTTCTATTGAAAAAACGATGGAAGCGTGTGATAACATTGTGGCGCGTATTGAGAACAAAGATTTCGAGATCGATGTCCGTCCCGATGAAGAACTGTGTCGGAACTGCGATATGCAAGCCTATTGTGATGCGATGTAGCGAAACGTAACGACTGAACAACAAGAGGTATCCTTTGGCGAGACAAGCCAAACTCACTATTTCTGAACCTGTAGAAATGGAATTTCAGAGAGAAACTTTATCTTAACTTTGCGAAATTGTGGTCTAAATAAGCGTATGCACTACACTCATCTGGAACTTATCGATTGCTGATTTCGCGGGGACTTTGCCGCAACTCCTAAAAGACTTAACGCCCCGTGAACGGCAAGTCTTCGTCTTCATTCGCGAGGATATGCGTAACTCTGACATAGCCGAAGTGTTGAATCTAAAACTTTCGCGCATCAGTTATCTGGTGAAACAGGGGAAGACGAAACTGAAACAAGGCTGTCTAAGACTCGGATTGTATTGAATAGGCTTTAGGATGTAACTTGCAATCCGATGTGGCAAAAGGGAGGTTATACGATTTTGGAAAAAATCATGAACGAAGGGAAGAGGCGATTGCGCAGACCAGCAAGGAGACCAGCGGGCAATCGCCTTTTTATTTTCCTTAACATTGGCGTAAATTATTTTTCATGGGTTTAGTGCAAGTTTCGGCTTGCAACCCATGCCAAAGGGTGTTATGATTATATCAGAATCTCTTCGCAGCTAGGCAATTTATGAATATCCGCACACAACTGACCCTCAGGTACATAGGCATTGTCCTTGTCGTGTTGATTGCTATGTATTTCTATCTTGGCACAGTGCTTAAAGATTCGATGAGTACTCGGATTACCAGCGAATTGGAAATTCAGGCGGCATTAACTCGGGAATTCCTCATTGAAAAACTCCCTGCTAAAGATAACTTTACCTATGATGCGATAGACCCGCTTGTCGATAGACTCGGAAAGACCGAAAAGGCTCGGGTGACCTTCATTGATTTAGAAGGCGTTGTCTGGGGTGATACAGAACGGGATGGACAAGCACTGCGGGCGATGGATAATCATCTTAAACGTCCAGAGGTACAGGATGCCCTCCAATTCGGTAGGGGAATCCGGGATAGATACAGCGATACCACCCAGACAGAATTCCGTTACTACGCGATGCCAATATACGAGCAAACTTCAGAAAATGGCGAAGGCACTCTGATTGGTATTTGTCGGGTAGCGCTGCCGATGGAAGCCGTCAACACGGCAATCGGCAACCTGCGTCGGACGGTTCTGATTGCAAGCATGGCGGGTCTAATCCTCGCCATTGTATTTAGCATTTTCTCTACCAGGATCATCACAAAACCGCTCGAGAAATTAACACAGATGACCCAATCCCTTGCTGCTGGAAAGATCGACTCACGTGTTCCTGTTGATTCTAAAAATGAACTCGGGCAACTCTCACGGAATTTCAACCTCATGGCAGACAGGATGCAGGAACAGATTGATCAGATTTCCGAAGAACATCGGCGTCTGGAAACCATTTTGACTGATATGGGTGAAGGCGTGCTACTCGTAAACGGTGCGTTTGAAATTACCTATGCCAATCCTATGGCTATCTCTATGTTGTCACTTCCGAATGCTTATGTCGGAAAAGCACTGATCGAAATCAATCGGATCCCTGAACTCCACACACTGCTGCAGGCAGCAGAACAGACAGAAACCGTCGCGTTCGCAGAAATCCGGCTCGGTAACCTAACGGAACCGGAAGCAGAAGTCACGGTTGTACCGGTCTCCACGGGTGAAGAATACGTTATCGTCATCCATGATGTGACCAAGGAGCGGCAGTTAGAACGCATCCGTGCCGACTTTGTCGCGAACGTCTCGCACGAACTGCGTACGCCACTCACAACAATCCAAGGTTACGCCGAAACCTTACTGAATGAGAATACACCGCGATCAAAGACGAGTGAACAATTTATTGTGAAAATCCTCAACGACTCATCTCGGCTCTCAAGGTTGGTCTCGAAGCTGCTCGAACTTTCCCGACTTGAGTCTGGCGACGTGGAATTGAGACGTACACGCTGTCATCTTAACACCTTCCATGAACCCATTTTAGAAATATTTGAACCGATATTAGAGGCGTCCGAACTGGTTTTAAAATGGGAAACGCCTGAAGATTTACCAGAGATCAGTGTGGATCAACAACTTTTCATGCAGGTGCTTGCGAACCTGATTGACAACGCTATTAAATATACACCAGATAGCGGTACGATTACCGTTTCGGCAGAGATTAGTGCCAGCGCAGCATTTGAAGGCACCCATATAACTTCGGAAGAACTTATCGTGCATGTCCAAGATACGGGTATCGGCATCCCGCTGGAATCTCAACCGCGTGTGTTCGAGCGGTTCTATCGTGTGGACAAAGGGCGCGCCCGCGAAATGGGCGGCACAGGGTTAGGACTGGCAATCGCCAAACATATCGTGCTCCGCCACAATGGACGGGTCTGGTTGGAAAGCACTTTGGGGGAAGGCAGCGTATTTCACGTTGCTATTCCGTTATAAGGATTGTTTGTCAACTACCCAAGCCTAAAGAGTTGGGAAACCTGTCCGAGCGTCAAACAGCATCAACTGTGTTGCGTTCTGCAAGTCCAAATCTCGTGCTTCGTTCTTGTTTCTCGCTTCATAGAGGGTGGCAACCCACCGCTCTCCACGAAAGGCTGCAGCAGCCTTTAAAAGTATGTTTATCGCAGCGTTGTGGTCTCGGTCTAAAGACGTGCCACACGCCTGACAGTTAAAAGTTCGTATCGCCAACGATAGTTTCTTTGGCGACTTCTGACCGCAGTTAGAAC
Source organism: Candidatus Poribacteria bacterium (assembly GCA_003635255.1). Lineage (GTDB taxonomy): Bacteria > Poribacteria > WGA-4E > WGA-4E > WGA-3G > WGA-3G. Next base: position 9,668 of record PYJC01000091.1, read on the forward strand.
AGATTTGCGAGGTATTCTTGGGATCGACTTGGTGGAAATGCAGACCGTCTCTTTCGGAAACCATGTCCGCACACCACTTGAAGAATGTTCCCCAAGACGCATCGGAAATGCGCTTGCTGAGGTGTTTGTTCTTGACCATATTGGAGATGCTCAAATCCTCTGCCACTAAAACATTATTGCTTTTATGGTGGTAGAGTTTATAGACGAGTTTACCGATCAGTGAAGAGGTAGCGGCGGGATACATTGTCCTTCAAACCGGATCTGGCGAAGACCTCGGATGGCTTGGAAAAGTTGAAGGTACGAAAGGGATCCTCGAACTTGTCAAGGGTAGAGAGCTTAAACACAACACGGCTTATGTTATTGTCTGTAGGGTTGCTGATGTCAAGGGCAATGAAGTCGAGCTTAGAATCGTCTTTGTAACCAGAGAGAAAGCGTAGATTTGACGCTATTTACTCATTCTTCAGGTAACGGAACTTAAGTTGGAGGTTTTGGGTGACCTTACGGGCTGAATGCGCTAAATTTTCCAGACTTCTTGTGTGTAAGCCATCTCCCAAAAGAGGTATTCATAACGGCTACTCTGCAAAAAGTAGTTTTTAATCCGTTCTTTCTCAGAAACACTATACTCCGCTGCAAGGTCGTTGAGTAAACCGCGTAACCACTCACCTAACGACAGAAATTCGGGAGAGGCGTACATGTCAATCCATTCCTGATAAAGTGGTTCTGGTGAACCGCCCTGTTCGGCAAGCGTTGTGCCGATTTCGGCGTAGCCCCACTGACAGGGCAGCACACCTGCGACGAGATCCGCCAACGTGCCTGTTTCCGCTACATTGAGCAGATGCCGTGTATACGCATGTGTTGTAGGTGCCATCGGCGCAGCTTCCATCTCAGCAGCAGAGATGCCAAATTTTTCACAATATCCACGATGCAAATCCATCTCTGTGTTTAGTGTTTCGTTGAGCAATTGCGAAAACATCGCCATCGTCGCTTCATCGTGTGCCTTGATAACGCCATACGCAAACACGCGACTATAGTCTAACAAGAACAGATAATCCTGAATCAGGTAGAATTTGAACTTCTCTCTCGGAAGACTTCCATCAGCCATACCACGGACGAACGGGTGTTTAAGATCTGCTTCCCAAATTGGTGCGGCTGTGCGTCTGAGTTCATCAGTCAATTTCTCATTTTGTGCCATACGTCCTATCGAAACTCCTGAAAACATGCTATAATATTTGCTGTGTACGATACCATAATCAGAAAAGGATGTCAAAATGTTTGAAGAACTCGGAATAGTGACCAATATCTGGGCTGAAGAGATAGCAAATGGTGCGCGCTTTGACGAACTGATGATGGAATTCGGGGCGAACGGGTTCAAGGATATGGAGGTCCGCGAAGGCGATTACCTTCGCAACTCCGAATTCGGGGAACTGATTCAAAAACTTGAAGCCGCGATGCCTGCATATACCGATACCGAATTCCGAACTATCTGTGATGCTATCTGGACAGAACAGCCTTATGAATCAAGACACCCCACGCTTTTTGAGGCGCTTGTTGTTTTCGCTAAGAAAGCATCTGGACTCACCTTGAGTTATGCCATGTCCCACCCGTGGCTTTCAGCACCCACCGACAGCGAAGCGGATACACAACAGATTATCAAGGCAAAAAAGTTAGCATATCTGCTGTGTCCAAGGCGGGCGAGACTTCGTCTTGTTGATCTTGACACCGAGGGCGACATTGACGCATCTGCAGCTGTTGCGAACCTAAAACATTACAGTAGGCTTCTACCGAACTATCCGATGATTTTCGCCATAGAGAACGCTCGCCAAACTGCCACACTGACGCTGGAGTTAGCAGTCGCAGGCGGTGTGAAACTCACGTACGACGAAACGAACACGTATCGCGCTGACGGAACACCGGTGAATCCACCGGACGAATTCTGGAGTGCTGTCAAGATGACGGATCTCACGTCGGTACATTTCAAACAAAAAACGGAGGCGGGTGTGCTGTCAGAAGTCTGCGATGGTTTTGTCAACTTCCGTGCGATTGCGGGACACCTGAAAACGCGGCACTATAAAGGCGATCTGCTCCTCGAAAACACACCGACTGTGCATTCTTTGCAGGATGCGCTGCGGAGTCGGGAGTATCTGCTGAGTTGCTAAAATTTGAGCAATCCTCTCCCCTGTCTTTCACATTTCTCTGATGTCCGATGCTTCGTTTCACAAGCCAGCTTTCAAGCGTTCTAATTCCTCTTGGAGTCGGGCAACTTCGGCTTCTGCTTTGTGTCGAGCATTGACTTCCTGATTAGCGCGTATTTCTGCGTCCTCAGCGCGTATTTCTGCGTCCTCAGCGCGTATTTCTGCATCCTCGGCAGCAGTTTTTAGCCATTCTTGTGCCTCCGGATCGTAAATACCAAAGGTATCATCGAGTAAATGGAATTCTAAACCGAGTGTCGCAGCCGGAATTCCGCCACTGGCGAGAGGCGGTATTTCAACATACTCGCGTCCAACGAGGCGGAACCCCATCAACGGTGTTGGTAAATAACGTCTATCCACATCATAGAGGAAGTATTCAGGGATGCCGATCGATGCGTAGAGCTGCACCTTGCCTGTTAGGTCGTTGCGGTAAGTGCCTTTGCTTGAGAACTCTAAGACGAAGTCGGGCGGTTTCCCTTCTTCCCATATCTTATAGATACGGCGTTCCTTCTTGCCGATGCCGAAGGCAACGAAAATATCAGGTGATATAGATTTACGGGGATTCCCCTCTTCGTAATACATCATCATATCCCCGAGTACATAAACATCGGGAAGGTATGCGAAATGGTTTTCGATGCGATTAAAAGTCTTTAGGAGTTCTCTAAAATGGCGTTCGGTTTCAGCCATAGGTTTTCCATCCGATTCAGGATATAGGTCCGCTGTTTCTGTAGGTGCGGAAGGGAGTGGGAAAGTGTTTGAATGTCCCATAAGTCTAACTCCTTTTCCGTGATTTCTTCGAGTCAAAGTTAGCCCTAAAAGGGTGTCTTGTTTGATTGCGCGGCTTCTGTTTTCGGTTCTTCAGAAGGCGTGGACGGTTTATCTTCAGATTCTTCGGTGGTTGGAACGTCACTCTCTTGGGCAGCTGCTGTTAATTGTTTGATGCGTTCGCAGAGATCATTGAGGAGCTGCGGTGTTGTCTCCGCTGCTTTGAGTTCCGCTGACAATTGCGTCCATTGCATCTCATTTATGTCGTTTCGGGATTCCACACCACATTTGCGTTTCATGTAATTCCAGAGGTCCGCTTTCGTGATACCTTTTTCCTCAAGAGAGTCTGAGAGATTAGCCGCAATTGCAAAAGTGGCCTTCTGCGCTTGTGCGATATTTCCACCACCTTGTGGTATCTGTTGCTGTCTTGAATTCCCACTTCCCGCTTTTCGATGTAAATAGAAGTTGAGGACCTCACGGATGACTGGCACAGGTATCAGCTGCTTAATTGCATTCCGTTGTGCTTTATGAATCGCTTTGGTGAATGCAAATGGATCGGAGCGTCCACCACTCATCTTCGGTTGCTCATAGGCACCATAGCGCGATGACCCTGTGATTGTGTCAACAGCCTTCGCAGTTGCAATCCAAGAGTTCTCAAGTTCCTCATACTCAATCTCTTCAACTTGAATACCGCCGCGCCGGTTAGCGGCTTCGTTAATACCGGCTAAGGTCAACCCTTCAACAGTGCGTCCACCCTGTTTAAAGGAATAGACATAATCCTGAATCGTCTGTCCAGTCATTAACTCGATAATCGCTTGGTCATCTACCTGATCGACGACTTCATATTCAGCGGTAACCGGTACCATTTCTTCTTTTTTTTCTTCAGCCATAATGTCCTCCGAGATTAAGAATTGGTGCTACATTTAGATGGACGTTATGCACTATGCGGTCCATCCTATCATACCATTTTATACCCGATTTTTCAAGGATTGTTATCTATACAAAGCGGTTATCAGTTATCGGTTATCAGTAGTCAGCAAAACGCGCTTGTCCTGCTGTAAAAAATAATTAAGTGGAATATGTAACTTTTTACTGACAGGCGTTCAACCCAATCTATATTCCTAATTCAAATTTACATTACATATAATAACATATATAATGTAATAATTCAAATTTATTTTTTATTTTTATCAGTCAGAAGAGTTGAATGGCTCTGTCTATCTACACGAAAAACTTGATTTACATTGCCACTGCTGCTACAATAACAATAAATTGAGTTGCGGAGTGTTGATGAACAATGACGGCACCACTTCTCCAGATGCAGGCAATCACCAAAGACTTCCCCGGCGTACGCGCCTTGAATAATGCCTCTTTTGAGGTGCACTCCGGCGAAATCCATGCGCTCTGTGGCGAAAACGGTGCTGGCAAATCGACGTTGATTAAGATTCTCGGTGGTGTTTACCCGGACGGCACCTACAGCGGCAAGATACAGATCAACGGCAGCGAGCATCAGTTCCACTCTGTTCGTGATGCAGAACGCGCCGGGATTGCTATAATCCATCAGGAATTAGCACTCATCCCGGAGATGACAGTCGCAGAGAATATCTATCTCGGTAAGGAGCCGCGACGGTTCGGAGTCATTGATGGGCATCGCCTCTATCACGAGGCAGGTGAACTCCTGTCGCAGTTTGAATTGACTATCCCGCTACACAAACCTATCTATGAACTCGGTATTGGACAGCAGCAACTTGTAGAAATTGCGAAGGCTTTGGGACGTAGTTTACAATCTGGTAACGCGCTGTTGCTTGTGCTTGACGAACCGACAGCCGCCTTGACTGAAAGCGAAGTGGACATTCTCCGTCAGATTCTGACGCAACTCCGAAAAAAGGGTGTTGCTTGTATCTATATCACCCACAAACTCAAGGAGATCTTTCAAGTCGCTGACCGAGTGACAGTCCTACGAGACGGCGAAACGGTAGCGACACACGCTATTAAATCCGCTGCATGCACCGAAGATGTGTTAATCTCGCAAATGGTGGGTAGGGAATTAACGGCACTGTTTCCAGAACGTCGGATTGAAAACGGTTCAAACCGATCGGAAGTTGCACTACGGGTTGAAAATTTAAGCACCTATCCATCAGAACCTCCGCGGCTTGAAAACGTCAGTTTCGAGGTGCGAGGCGGGGAAATCCTCGGCATCGCAGGTCTGATGGGGGCAGGCAGAACGGAATTGATTAGCACCATCTTTGGTGCTAATAGCGGTAAATGGAGTGGCGAAGTATTCATAGCGGGTCAACCGCTCCAGATTCATTCTCCGCATGAGGCGATACAGCAAGGGATAGCACTCGTCAGCGAAGATCGGAAACGCTATGGACTCCTTTTAGATGCAGATGTTACCCGCAATATGACACTGCCGAGCCTTGATTTATCGGCGGACCTCGCAACTCGTGGCATAATTAACCACAACGCTGCGGCGGAAAAAAGTGGCCACTATGTCGATTCACTTCAGATTAAGACGACTTCGCTTGAAATCCCTGTGAACCACCTCAGCGGCGGCAATCAACAGAAAGTCGTTTTAGGCAAATGGTTGATGACGCATCCGAAGGTTCTATTCCTTGATGAGCCGACCCGCGGTATTGATGTCGGTGCAAAAGCAGAAATTCACGCCCTGATGGCGAAACTCGCGGAAGAGGGTGTTGCGATCGTGTTTGTATCCTCCGAACTGCCGGAGATATTGGGCATGAGCGACCGAGTTTTGGTGTTACACGAAGGCAAAATCACGGGTGAATTTGTCAATGATAATCTAACACAAGAGGAGATTTTGCGGTGTGCAGCTGGGGCATGAGAGTTGTCCAGTCCCAATCTGAAAAGAAACAGATGGAAAATAGAAACGAAAGCTTTAAAACAGAAAATCCGGAAGATACGCAGGCGCTCGGCGAAAAACTCGGTAAAACGCTTAAACAGGGAGATGTTATTGCACTTATTGGTGATCTCGGTACTGGTAAAACCTGCTTAACACAAGGGATCGCTCGCGGTGTAGGTATCGCATCTGGTGAGGTCGTCAACAGCCCTTCATATATTCTGATCAACGAATATAACGGGACGGTGCCGATCTATCACATTGATCTGTATCGGCTCGAAAACAGCGAGGAGATTGCGGAACTCGGACTCAGCGAATATGTGGAAGGCGACGGGATTTGCATTATTGAATGGGCAGAACGGATGGCGGATGCGCTGCCCGATACTTGCATAAAAATCCACATAACGCTTGCAGGCGCGAACACCTTACATAGCGATGGTGAAGTTTCCGAATCAATATTAGATAGTCCTGAAGATGAAAACATCCGACACATCGAAATCCAATATCCTATATCTCGATAGCGGTTCAGGCATTGGCGGCGGACAACGGAGTCTTCTGCTTCTGTTAGACCTATTAGACAAGGCGCGTTTTAGACCTTTTGTCGGATGTCTCGGCGATAGTTCGTTCGCAGCGGAGGTTGAAAAGACAGCGGCGCGTGTTATCCCCCTATCTCTTCCGGCTGCACATAACAAAACCGATAAAGTGAAGCGGTTCACCCTACGCGACTTGCTTGAAGATTTTCGACAACTTCGGGTCATCGTTGAACTCCATCGGGCTGTGAAGAGACATGCGATTGATCTCATCCATGCGAACTCACTTTCGGTAGCACTCCTTGGCGGGATTGTTGCAAGGATAAATCGAATCCCTATTCTGATGCACAAACGCTATGCGACCTCTTATGGGGTTCTGGACAGATTTTGCGAGAAACTCTTACATCGTGTGATTCTGGTGTCCGAGGCAACGCGGTGGGATTTCGCACCCGTGGAAAAGCAAACACTTATTTATAACGGTGTGAATTTAGGCGCATTTCAAGCATCTCCTGAAGAGATAGAAACACTCCGAACAGAACTCTTTTCCGATGATGAGCCTGACCCTGCAGTGCTTGTTGGTGTCGTCACCCGCATTACACCGGAGAAAGGTATTCATGTCTTAGTCAGCGCAATACGCGAATTGAAAGGAAAGGCAAACGTAAAACTGTTGATCGTAGGCGGTCCTTACTTTGAAAAAGATGTTGCGTATATGGATACACTCAAACAGGAGGTTGCAGACTTAGGCATTGAAGATTCTGTTATCTTCACCGGATTTTTGTCGGATACGCGTATCGTAACAAGTTTGCTTGATATTGTGCTGGTGCCGTCAATTATTCCAGAGGCATGTCCGCGCACCATCATTGAGGCGATGGCGGTCGGTAAACCGGTGATTGCAACGCCGCTCGGTGGCAGCAAAGAACTTGTCACACCCGAAACGGGTATTTTAGTGCCACCTGAAGATGCCTTGGCGGTTGCTGATGCTATCACAACGCTTGCAGCCGATCAAGAACGATTGACGGCAATGGGAGATGCCGCCCGTGATCGCGCTGTGCAGCTATTTAGCAGTGAAAAGAATACCGCTTTGACGGAGGCTGTCTACGCTGACCTGTTAGCAGCATCTTGAATAGAGGAGTTATTATGAGAGAAAAAACGGTTAGTCCATCGCAGGGAGCCCAAGCGAGCGAAGGGCAAGTCAGACAGGTATCCCAATTGTTCGGTGAAGCCATCGGCGATACCCGTGAGTGGGTAGAAATCCACCGTACCAGCGATGAATGGGAAGCGAACCTGATTCAAACGACTTTGAACGCACAACAGATCCAATGCCGTCCCATTGAATTAAAAGAAGAGAGCCAGACAGCACTCCTTGTGGATCCTGAGCATGAAGTGGCAGCGATGGAACTGGTCAGTCGTATCGGCGTGGCTGTCACAGATAACGAAATGGCAGCGCAATCCGAAGAGAGGGCAAAGGCACTCAAACAACGCGATATGGCTATCGTTCAAGATGACGCAACTGCGGTGTCTGATCCGGGAGACTCGTCGGAACTTATAATGGCGGAACGTGAAGGTATCGGTAGCGTCGTCTATGTCGCAGGACAAGGATATGAAATTCGTGTCGGTCCCGAACCGTATGTTAGCGTCCCAGAAAGCGATTGGGAAGAGTTCACGGATTTCAGTGCGCAACGTCAGGAGTTTGTGATTCTGCTCCGTCACGAATATCCTGACCTGTTCGAGTGGATTCAGGAGGAGAAACTCCTTGCGGAATTTATCCGTCTCATCGAGATGACGTATCAAGAGGGTGCGCCTACCGTCGTTTCCCACAGACACAGTGATGCTGCTGATGCCGAAGAATTGGATACGACCCCTTATCATCCGCTTGCGCAATTGAGCCTGACTGTCGCAGTGGTTTCGCTCATCGCCGTGCTTTTTCAAGTGCCTTGGTTTGTGAACCTCGTATTAGCAGTCGTTGCTGTAGCATCTGCAGTTGCTGCGAAATATCAGATCGATGCGAGTGAAGGGGAATCGACAGGTATCCCGATGGCACTGAGTGCGATTGTGCTTGCGTGTCTTGTCGTTGTGTTTGCGTGGTGGCTGGAGCAGCGTCCGGAACCTGTAGGACCAGCGAATCCACCTGCCCGCGAGATGATTGACGATCGGTAGAGACAAGCCTGCTCCGGCTCGGCTTATATTCAATCGAACGGAAGGAGACCCAGAACAACACCCAAAACGTATACTTTTATTCTGTAGGAGCAACATGTCTACAACAGCCATTCCACCTAACGTTTCTGCTCCATAAATGCCGTGTTTGAAGTGCTACACATAGCACTCCGCTGGAGTGCGAGAATTTGGGGCATTGAGTTTCTATAGACATAGCACTCCGCTGGAGTGTGGGAACTCATTTTCTTGGAATCTGTGGAAGGCAGTTATGTCAGAAAAGAGACATCAACTTCAAGTCGGAACTGAAAATACATCGCTCTTGCTTCCGATCGCCATTGGTATAGTCCTGATTCTGATCAATGCGTATTGGATAGCGCTCGTCAGTGGTATCCACCATTCCCTTAACCCTGCTTATGCTTCTCTGTTTATTGCCCCGATTGTCAATCTCTTTTTTGGGGTGCTGCTCAATACCTTACTGAAGCGGATCCGTCCACAACTCGCCTTGAACCGTGCACAACTTCTCTTGGTCTATCAGATGCTGGTTATGCTCTGCTTGGTCTCTGGGCATAACCCGATGGACTTTATCTTGGGAATTCTGGCACATCCGTTTTGGTTTGCCACCTTTGAAAACGAATACGCTGCCCTCTTTCATCGGTATATTCCGAGTTGGTTCACAACCCAAGATAAAAGTGTGCTTATCGGTTTCTTTGAAGGTAATTCGACCCTATACACGGCAAAACACCTATCGGCATGGATAGGTCCCACGCTGCTTTGGTCGTTTGTTACGTTTGTCCTCTTTTTCATCTTGATGTGCTTCAACAGTATTCAACGTCTGCAATGGAGTGAGCGGGAACGCCTGAGTTATCCGATTGCCCAACTCCCGATAGAGATGACCTCCCCGCGGTTTTTCTCAAGAAGATTGTTATGGCTTGGATTCGGTATCTGCGCGGTGATGGAACTCCTCAATGGAATTCATTTTCTTTATCCTTTTGTGCCGGGTGTGCCTCTGAAAATCCCGGACTTCGGTGCGAAAATCTTTACGGCGAAACCTTGGAGTGCTATTGGTTGGTTACCGCTCTTCTTTTATCCTTGGGTTATTGGCTTGACGTTCTTTGTCCCGCTTGAACTCTCATTTTCGGTCTGGTTCTTTTTTCTGTTCACAAAATTTCAGTTGATTTTGGGGAGCATCGGTGGCTGGAAATCGCTACCCGGATTTCCCTACTATAATCAACAAGGCATCGGTGCATGGTTGACCCTCGGCGTTCTCATCTTATGGGTCAGTCGTCCGCATCTTAAGACGGTATTTACGATGGCTTTGAAGCCCTCTGAAAATGGCGATGCGACTTCCAGAAACGAGCCGTTTCAATACCGCACCGCCCTACTTGGCATCTTGATAGGTACTGCGATCCTCGTTTTCATTTTCCAGCAGGCGGGTATGTCTGTAGGGATTCTTCTCGCTTTCTTATGCCTCTATTTTCTCATGTCTATTGCCATAACATACGCGAGGGCGGCGGTCGGTGTGCCTTATCATGAGGTCATTTGGACACATCCGCAACTGATGCTCGTCTCGGTTTTAGGCGTACGACGGATTGGCGCGGCGAACTTGACACTTCTGTCTTTTTTGTATCCGTATGTGCGGGATAACGTTTCGCACCCGATGCCGAGCCAGTTGGAAGGGTTCAAACTCGCGGAACGCGCCCGGCTTTCCCAGAAAAAGATGGCGATTGCGATGATTGTTGCTCTATTGGTTGCCACCCCTGTTTCGTTTTGGGCATACTTGCATCTCATATATCAACACGGCGCGGTTCGGACGGAGGGATATATTATCGGTATCGGCTTTGAAACCTTTGAACGGATGTTATTGCCGTGGTTGCAACAACCGCATGCTACAGACAGCACTGGCTTGAGTTTCACGGCGTTTGCCTCGCTGTTCACGTTGGGACTCATGTTTCTGAGAAGACAGTTTATCTGGTTTCCTTTCCATCCAGCGGGCTATGCGCTCGGTTTATCCGCAGGGATGGTTTGGGTCTGGAGCGCAGTGTGTGTTGGCTGGTTCATCAAAGCGGTCTTGCTCAAATTCGGTGGGTTGCGCATCTATCGGAAGGCAGCCCCATTTTTCGTCGGGGTGATTTTGGGCGATTTTCTGACCGGAATGTTCTGGAGTTTGGTGGGTGCAGTCTTTGAGATACCTGTGTACCGGGTCTGGTATTGACACAGTAATAGAGATAGCGCAGCTTCTTTAAACTATTCGGTTCCACATTATCGTATTCTGTCCTCTGAGGGGACTGACATTTTTAAGTTGATACTTCAACAGGTATATGGTAAAGTTAAAAATCATAATGAATGTACGCTTAAACAAAAAACATCAAAGGACATTGGCGGCTATTTTTAGCACACAGACTCCTGCCACGTTGCCATGGCGGCGAATTGAAGCCCTTTTCATGGCACTTGGTGCTACAAAAGAAGAAGGACGTGATCTTCCTTTCAAATTGAAGGAGGAGCATACCACGTTTCACCGACCTCATCCGCAAAAAGAGGCAAAACGATACCACGTACGCGATGCGCGAGATTTCCTTAAAAGAGTAGGAGTAACACCATGAAAACAATGACATACAGAGGATATACATCGGAAATTATCTATAGCGACGAAGACGAGTGTTTTGTTGGTCATGTTGTCGATCCTGGTGATGATATTATAGGTTTTCACGGAGATACCGATGAAGAACTACGTACTGCCTTTGAAAACGTGGTGGATCTCCACATCAAAGTCAAAGAGCAACCAGAGAACCCACCGCAAAAACACTTTGCGCTGAGATTGCTGTCGCGCCTACGTCAAGCACTCCATCTGTAGAAACAGAACATTTGTCGCCAGTAAATAAAACCACGAAAATAGGGAATTGGACCGGTGAAGATATGCCTTATTGTTTTTGCTAAGAATCCAGTGCCGAACCAAGTCAAAACGCGGCTTATACCAACGCTTTCGCCAGAACAAGCGACAGCACTCTACACAGCGTTCCTCACAGATTGGTGTGAGATACTTGCTAAACTTACCAACGTAGATCTCGTCATTGCGTATACACCGCCAGAGGCACAACCCGATTTACAGGCATTAATCGGAGATGATGTTATCTACATCCCGCAAATGGGAGCAGACCTTGGGGAACGACTGACTTCAGCCACGCAGTGGGCAGCTAAACAAGGATACACAAAGATACTATTCGTCGGATCCGATAGTCCAACTTTACCGATTTCATACATATCTCAAGCAATCACACTGCTCGACTCGCGGGATACCGTTATCGGACCGAGTACAGATGGCGGTTATTACCTCATCGGCTTCTCGGCTGCAGCATTAACAACGACAGTACCCCACGTATTTGAAGAGATCGCATGGAGTACGGCAGATGTCTTTCAACAGACAGTTACACGCATCCGTGAAGCAGAAGTAACGCTTGGACTCTTACCGCCGTGGTATGACATAGATACACCCGAAGACTTGGCGTTTCTGCATGCGCATATATCAGCGATGCGACTTGCGGGGGACACGGTACAAGCAGTTAGAACAGAATCTTTATTAGTAGAACTGTTTTCATAAAAAGAAAGGAACTCAATAATGGGACAATTAGATGGAAAAGTTGCGATTGTAACGGGTGGAAACCGAGGCATCGGTAAAGGGATTGCGAAAGGACTCGCCGCTGAAGGTGCGAGTTTGACTATCGCTGCAAGGAATGCCGAACTTCTTGAGGAAACCGCTAACGAACTCCGCACAAACGGCACAAAGGTGTTGGCTGTGCCGACCGATGTAACGGACGAGGCACAGATTAAAGCACTCTTTGAAAAATCAATGGCGGAACACGGACGTTTGGACATCCTCGTGAATAATGCGGGTGCATTCGATGCCGGTCCCATAGATGAACTCTCAACAGAGGCGTGGGATTGGGTTGTCGCTGTGAACCTCAGCGCGCCGTTTCTCTGCACGCGCGAGGCATTCGGGATCATGAAGGCACAAGGTGAAGGTGGACGTATCATTAACATTGGCAGTATCTCTTCGCATCGGGTTCGTCCGCTCACTGCGCCTTATAGTGCCACTAAATTCGGTATTTGGGGACTGACCCAGGTAACAGCACTTGAAGGCAGACCGCACGGGATTACAGCGAGCTGTTTGAAACCCGGCAACACTTATGTGGAACGCATCCAGAACCGTCCACAGGCACCGACCGAGCCGATGATGGATGTTGATGCGCTCGCACAAGCTGCTGTTCTAATGGCAACGCTTCCACCGAATATAAATATGTTAGAAGCGACTGTCTTACCGGTCGGTCAACTCTATATTGGTAGAGGCTAACACGCAGCCGGAGAAAATCATGAAAGTGAATCGAGATCAATTCATGGAAGAAGGGTATCTCGTTCTACGGGAAGTAGTTCCGCCGGAAGAATTAGATGCGCTTCGTGAAAGTTATGAACTGATGGTATCACGCCAGCGGGAAATCTGGGCGCGAGAACGGGGACCCAACGACCCACCGGGGGGCGTATGGGAGACTTCGCCACAACCGCGTTTACTGCTTGGACGCGATCCGCTCGCAAAACTTGTCGATGAAAAGACAGCGAGTGCAGTCGAAATTTGGGCGCACGAAAATATGCAAGGTGCCAGCACTGAGCTGCTCGGTGAGGAAGACGCGGGTGTTACCGAGATGATGCTGATGTGCAGCCCTGTCCGCGATTGTGGACCCGCTGCTTGGCATCGCGACCACCACCCGATTGATACCGCGCCATTACAAGGCTACATCGACGATATTGTGGAGACGGGACCGCGCTATGTGCAGTGGAATCTCTCACTCTATGACGATAGTGTGTTGTGGGTGCTGCCCGGCAGTCACCTGCGTGTCAACACTGACGCGGAAAACCGACACTTGTTGGCGGATCCGAAAGTCCCACTACCGGGTGCAGTGCAGACACATCTTAATGCAGGCGATGGTGTTGTTTATATTTTACCTATTTTGCATTGGGGCAGCAATTATAGTCGGAAGATGCGGCGCACGATCCACGGTGGATTTGCAAATCACACCCATTACGAAGCGTTTGACTACATAGATTACCTGTCGCCAGAAGTGCAAGACAAATTCCACCGGTGGAATGAACGTAGTGAGCAGATGAAGGTGTGGACAGAGAATACGCTCCGCGCTGTGATTGAAAAGCGTGCGGATGCCTATCACACGGCACTCGAAAGTTTGCACCCTGACAGGGGTGAAAAAGGGAAGATGCTCTCAACCGTTTTCCTGTGTAAAGCTGCCTGTTTTGTGGCAATGATGCACGATTGTGATCTCACGGACATCCCCGATGAACTCAAGAATCGCGGGAAAGGTTTTCATGCAATTACCCTTAATTGGGGACCACCTTTCGCGGAACGGTTCACGAAAGAAGAAGCAGCCACCGTGTGGGATCGTTTTAAACCGCTTGATGCACTCCTCAAGACCGACGCAGAGCAGTATCTACCGGGTTTTCAATCCGGTCCGATGTACTACTATTTCAATGAAATGCCTGCCAATTTCGGCGTTGCAGATTTCATCAAAACATGGGAACTACAACCGTAAACCGAGCATTCCGCTGAGATAGAAATATGCCTCTTCAGTATAACGGGGTAGGTTCTCGGGATCTTCGACTTCCAATTCCAAAGTCAGATCGCCTTGGTAGTCCACTGCTTGGAGTGTCTCAATAATCTCTTTGAGGTTGAGTTCACCGCGCCCGATGCCGACAGATATAGATCCGAGATGATCCTTGAGGTGTACTGCGTATAGACGTGATGCGAATTGACGAATCGCGGCAAGTGTGTCTACACCGGATGCGTGGAAATGCCCTGTATCTATGCAGACACCGACGCGTTCGTCGGGAATAGCGTCTAAAACGGTTTGGAAATCCTCTGCCTGTTCAAGGACATTCCCGTGGTGCGGTTCGAGTGTTAACTTGATTTGACTCTCTGCTGGCATGCGTTGTAACACCTCACGGACACAAGCGGTGACTCTATCCAGGGCACCGGGGTCTGTTCTCCGTTGCGCGCCACTTGTCGTCAAATGTGTAGCACCGAGTCCCTCAGCGATTTCGACACATCTCGCGATTGCGCCTGCGCGTGCGTCAACATCGGTGTTGTCCTGTCCACCCCATCCGGGTGGGTAGAGTCCAGCACACCTCATGCCGGATGCGTCAACTTTTGCCTTCATACTGTCTATGTCAAAAGCGAGCGCGGCATCAACACTCCAGATAAGCGGTCCGTGAATTTCCATGAGGCGATAGCCGATTTTCGGTGCGTTTTCCAAAGTTGCGGCAACTTCATCTTCGGCGTAGCCTCGGTAACAGATTGAAGCACAAATAATATCCATCAAATCCCCTTTCTATTTTGCGAAAAAACATCAAGGCACTATACAGTCTGCTCAATCATTTATTAATCGCATGTATTCATCGTGTGTTCCGATCCAAAACCAGAAGAAAGTACCCTCTCTTTCGGATGCAAGCGTACGATACTTAGGACCAACCCTTGCTGACCAATAGATACGAACTTTCTTTAGGGTTAAAGATGGATGCGCTGGATTCTGTTTTAGGAGTGCAAAACTTTTGTCAGCGAGCTGCTGAACATGGTATGGAAGATCTTGGTAATGTTTCCGAAAACGCTGGGTTTTTACGTGTTTTATATATCTTCGCATTTACCTGCTCGAAAATCAGTGAGTGCCTCCTCCGCGAATCGTTCAAGTTTTCCTGCCTTAGCGTCTTCCTCAAACTGTTTATCCCACACTTCTGCTTCCACCCTATACGCATCTAAACGCTCGTGAAGTTCAATTTTCAACACTTTTAACAATTCTTTTTTCGTCTTTCTTTGACACTTTACCTCAGGGAGTTCTTGTATCCACCCAATCCATCCATCACCGTTTTGCTCGGCACAAACTGTATAGGTTTCGGCAAACCCTTGTTCTTGAATTTCAATAGTGTGAAGTTTATCCATGTCTATCTCCTTCTATGTAACGGGTCAGATATATCCATTATATCTCCTAAAAAGACCAATTGTCAAACAATTCCCTTGAAAAATTGAGCGGAAAAGGTATAATAAACGATATAATCAGTAGACTTGGAGCACACAGAAAGTGATTCAACAAATCGAAATAACTTTACCTGAATATCCTCGCGGTTTTCATCTCGTCACCGATGAGATCGTGAAATCGCTTGATGAACTGCCGAAAGAAGGTATCCTGCACCTATTTATCAAGCATACCTCAGCAGGATTGACCATCAACGAAAACGACGATCCGACGGTTCGCGAGGACTTCGCCAACAGTTTTGATCAGCTCGTCAAAGAGCGCGAACCCTTCTATAAACACACTATAGAAGGCGACGACGATATGCCAGCGCATATTAAAGCGTCGCTCGTCGGTTTCACCGTCTCCGTTCCGATTACGAACCATTGCCTCAATTTGGGTGTCTGGCAAGGTATCTATCTCTGCGAATTTCGGAATCGCGGCGGTAGGCGACACCTAATGGCGACGCTTTATTCTTAGTGTATAGACGGCCTCTACAGCGTGCTATAGAGCTCAGCGTGCCGTTGCAGCACCGCATCGGAATCCGGTGGGTTGATCACCTCTATAGAGATAAACCCATTATATCCGTCTTCTGCGAGGAGTGTGAGTGAATCCCTTTCTGTATCGGGTAGGGGTCCGTCGTCCCCGAAGTTGACATGGGCATGTCGGACTTTGCCACGCAGATGGACATACGCTACATTGACCGGTTCTCCGTGCCGGACATGATGCGCTGCATGCCAATTCACAAAGGTATTTTGCGCTTCAGCGCGATGCAGTGTCTCCGCAACGTAACTGCCGATGAGGTTGCCGTGTGTCTCTAAACAGAGGGCAACACCTGCGTCGCCAGCCAACCCATCGCACTGGCGAATGCCATCCGCTTCCCAATCCAAAGTTTGGGATACTTCAACTGGGGTCTCTGGTACCCTGTCCCCAAAGATACGGATATTCGCAGCACCCATGGTCTCCGCAAGATCAATGTAACGCTTGAGCAGTTCGACCTGTTCGGCGCGTTTGTTCGCGTCGGGATCGATGAATCGGACCCCCGTTGCAATGCAGGAAAGATCAATCCCGCTATCGACAAATTGGGCTCGGGCATCTCGGAGTTGTTGTGGGGTCGAGTCCAATTCCACGCCGTGTCCGTGATTCCACTCGACACGGAGTTCCAAATGTTTATAGTCATACTGTTTCGCTTTGTCCATCAATTCCGCCAGTGTTAGTGGCGGACAGACAGACGACATAAATCCAAATTGCATGTAAAGCCTCCAGTTTTGTTAGGTTAACCTCGAATGTCAATAGATGAACCGTATGAACCGTCATCTCCACGTTTCCTAACGTTGATTTTAACAGGTAAACGTCTCGTTAATTCCTGAACATGGCTAATGAGGAAGATGTTCCGCCCTTGCATACGAAGCCCTTCCAGTGCCGCGATTGCGATGTCAAGCGTTTCAGTATCAAGGGTGCCGAATCCTTCATCAAGGAACAATGAATTGAGTTGGGCGCGCCCACGACTCAACTCCGAAAGCGCGAGTGCCAAAGCGAGACTCGTTAGGAAAGATTCACCACCGGAGAGCGTCTCAACAGGACGCTCCTCATTCGCGTTCCAGCGATCAATGACAGCCAGGTCTCCAATACCTTCAACTCTAAGCTGGTATCGCTCCGAAGTGAGGAACCTCAACTGCTCATTCGCTAAACTACTCATCTGCTTAAACATGATTTCCAATGCAAAATCGCGTAAAGCATTGGCGGGAATTGTCTCCTGTAACCGCTGCCAGCGTTCCAATTCTTGCTGCGCTGCACCGAGTTCATCACCGAGAGCCTTACGGTTTTCAAGTGCATCTTTCAAGTCATCAATTTTCTGCTGTTGTGCCCCAATCTCTTGCTGTGCTTTTTGAAGCTGCGCTTCAATTTCTTTTAGTTGGGCCTCAATCCGATCCAATGCTTCTGGGTCAAAGGGGGTTTCCTCAAAGCGAGTTTGCAACTCCGTAATCTCTAAGGCGAGCCTCTGGGTTTCAGCCGCATGTGCATCAATTTGGTCGGTTAAGTCTTGTATCTGGTTATCATCTCGGAAGGCGTTATCGTGTGCTTCCGCTGTGTTAAATCCTGCATCCGCTAACTTATCGAAGTAAACTTGGCGTGATGCGTCCAACTTTTCGACAGACGTATGAAAATTTTCCTCGCGCATTTTATGAGCAGCCTGTTTTTGCGTCAGTAAATCTTGACTGTTCTGTAATTGCTGTTCAGCACCATCGCGCGCGTTTTCTTTCGTTTGTAGGTCGGTTTGTAACGCTTCGGTAGCGGCGTTAATATCATCTTCGGTGTCCAATCCGCCGGTTTTCTCACGCGCGGCAGATAGATACGCTTCCCGTTCACGCATATATTTGTCTTTTTCGTTTTTCAACGCTTCACGGTTATCCTTCAGGTTCTGAAGTGTACCTCGGTCTGCTTTGATATTTGCATTAAGCACTTGAAGATCCGTTTCTGCTTTACCGAGTTCGTTTTCACGCGATGCCACCGCTTCAATCTTATCTGCAAATTGATCTACTGCCTCCTTCGGTGTAATGCCGTGAAGGGTATCAGGCATAGATTCCCAGAAACGCGTCTCTGTCGCCTTAATATTCGCTTGCAAATCCGCAATCGTATCGTTGAGGCCTTCAAACTGCGTTTTGGTATCGTTTAAGGTGTTCGTCTCGCGCGTGATCTCCTTTTCACTGGTTTCGAGTTGCTGCGCTACTATCTCGTAAGCGTGTGATGCCTCCGTTCGTGCCTGATCGGCCTCTCCGAGAGCTGCAATAGCAATATCCGCTTCTGTCATTTGTTCAACTATTAAATCAAGCGAAATGTTTAAGACCTCCTCCATCTCGTCTCGGATCCCTGCTTCTGAGGCAAATCCCCCGTCGATCGAAATGTTACCGTTGCTGATCGAAATCTTACCGTCTATATGAACCTCCAACTGTTTCAACTGTCCGGAAAGCACCTCGTTATGTTCTTGTATCCCCTCTATTTCTGACTCAAACTCCGACATTTGGTTAAGAGCGTTACGCTTATTCTGTTCAGTTTGTATTTGCTTCGTTTTGAAAGATTGCATCTGCTCTTGCGTGACTTGTGCATCATGCTTAGCATTTGCTAAGGCGGTTTCAGCATCTTCCAGCAAGTCCTCTCCTTCAGGTTCCACAACACCAGCAAACGGATGCTCAGTCGCACCACACACAGGACAAGGTTCTCCTTCGTGAAGATGGTGTCGAAGTTGATTGACAGGACTTGCTAACATTGCGGATCTGAGTGCCGACTCACATTTTTCAACTGCCTCCGCAGTGCGCTGACACACTTT
Organism: Candidatus Poribacteria bacterium; assembly: GCA_003635255.1. Classification (GTDB taxonomy): domain Bacteria; phylum Poribacteria; class WGA-4E; order WGA-4E; family WGA-3G; genus WGA-3G. The sequence continues at coordinate 28,555 of PYJC01000091.1, forward strand.
TGTTTGTTCCCGTATTTTTCCTTTGATCTGCACAAGTTCCACATTCAGTGTTGATACAGTGTCATTTAATTCACTTACCTTCTCTGAGAGGTCGTTCATATTCTTTTTCAGGTCTTGATATCCCTGTAAGATAGGATATGCCTTAGCTGCCAGCTGCTTTCGGGCAGTCCATTCCGCATGCGTGCCGGTCGCCAATAGTTCTTCCAATTGCGTGGTGGCATCTGCTAACGTCGTCTCTGCCGATGCTTTTTCCGACAGATATTTTTCCTGAGTTTTAGATAATTTCTCAATTTCCTTTCTTAACGACGATACTTTCTTCTCAGCATTTGCTTTGTTCTTCAGTTCTGTTTCCAACTGTTTTTCGTGTGAAGTGAGTTCCGCCAGAAGCCCGGTTACTCGGTTAAAACGTTGCTGCCGATCCGACGGTAGCGGATTATCTTCCAAAAAACGTTGCGCATCATCAATCTGTCCTTGCAAATCGGTCTGCTCCGTCTGTCTATCCGTTAATTGCTTTTCCCATGCATCAATCTGATTATTTACATCTACCAATTCTGGTGTCCGCTTATCCGCCTCTGCATATCTCTCAGCTGCTCGTTCTACATCTGATTTTGCCGCGGCGAAGACCGGCATCTTTTGGTCTTGCTCGGTGGATGCAGCTTGATATACCTCTTCCTTTTCGTCATAGGCAGCTTGGTCGGTTTCAACTTGCGTTTCTGCATTCGCTTTCTCGGTTGTCGCGTTACGGAATGCTTCCTCAGATTCTTCACACGCCGACTGTGCAGTATCAAATTCCCGTTTTTCTGAAAGGAGACGTTGCGCGCGATTCGCATTTTCGAGTTCTTCCTGAAGCGCATCAATCTCCGGCTGTTGCGCTAAGAGTTCTGCTTGCTGTTCTTCCGAGGACTGTAGTTTCTTGTAGTCATCCGTTCTTTTTGTCTCCCGCGCTCTTTCTTCTTGGGTCTGCTGGATTTCTTCACCTAATTGTTTCGCATCCTTTTGTAGTCTATCAAGTTCTGCTTCGGCATTCTTGAGTTGATCGTGAGAGGCTTCTGGAATCCCCTTCAGTTCGTCAATCACCCCATCATAAGCAGCCTTTACCTCCGCTACTTTGCGGTTCAATTCTTCTCTAAGTATATCATAGATGTGTACACCGGCAGTCGCTTCCAGAATATTGCGTCTGTTCTCTTTATCTGCCTTCAAGAATGCCGCGAACTCGCCTTGTGCTAACATGACTGACCGTGTAAAGGCATCAAAATCGAGACCCAAAATGGATTCAACCTCTTCGCTCACCGTTTTTTGATCGGTACTGAGTGACTTTCCTTTTTTTGACAGCCTGTCACTGATCAATTTTCCATCATCAGCATAAAAGAGTTGGACCTTTGGAGCACCTTTCTGCCTAACAGACCAAGTTGCAAGATAACGTGTCTCGTTTGCCATGAAAAGCACCTCAGCGAACGCCTCTTTTTCACCGTGACTGATTAGGTGCCTTGGATGTTGGCTCGTGGATCCACTTAACCTCGGTGTTTTACCATATAGCGCAACGCAAATCGCATCCAACAGCGTCGTTTTTCCGGCTCCCGTTGGACCGGTAATCGCTACCAATGAAGCATCATCCAGCGGCGATTGCTCAAAATCAATCTCAACCGGTTCACGAAAACTATTTAGGTTCTTAAGTTTCAACTTACATATTTTCATTGGGACTCCTCAACCATCTGGACCAATTCGCTGAACGTCTGCGTTAAGGTTTCGTCCGGTGCGTTGCCATCGTAATTTGACTTGTAAAACTGTTCAAATATTTCCTCTGGACGTTTCATATCTTCAACAGGAATTGTTGGTCCCTGTTGTGCCTCTGGTAGTTCGACTTCAACGCTCAGCACATCGCCACCGCGGTCGCTGAATGCTTTCCGGACTTCATCGCTGATACCGACTCTCGGTGCGTCCAATTTCAATTTGACTTGGATGTACTTGCCATCCCAATCGCCTGTCATTGCTTCTGATAAAACTGAAACTTCATCATCGTCAACAGTACACAATTCTTTGAAGATAGGAACCTCAATTTCTTCATCTTGTGTGATCGTGCCATCGTCAGACAGTTCCAGTAAATACACCTTCTTGCGATAACCCGTTTCGTTGAACCTCAGCGGAATCGGTGAACCGGAATATCGAATCGGATAATCGTTGCCGCTGATTATCTGGGGTCTGTGGAGGTGTCCCAAGGCGACATAACTTGCACCCTCAGGAAAATCGCTGGCGAGAGTAGCAGTCGCGCCACCAATTTGGATATTTCGTTCAGAATCGCTTGTTGTTCCACCCTGAACGAAGAGGTGTCCCATCAAAATTTTGGGGAGTTCTGCAGGCATAGCGGAAACGCAATCGGCATAAAACGCTTTGAACCGCTCCCGATACCGTTCACTTCGTTCCGCCTCTGTCTCATACGACAGGTGTCGGAGGTCACCTTCGGAAAGATATGGCACAGCGGCGACAGCGACCCGCGGATTATTCTGCGGAAAGGTAAAGACACATTTAGCAGGGTCATCTGCAAGTCCGACGACGTAAATTCTGCCCATCTCAAGAAATTCACGTGGTGCCTCTAAGTGCCGCGCGGAGTCGTGGTTACCGGCAGTAATGACTGTGTATGCGTCGGTCTCATCAAAAAGTCGATAGAGAAATCGGTAGTAGAGATTCGTTGATTCCGAGGAGGGGAGTGCTGTATCGAAGATGTCGCCTGAAACGAGGAGGAGTTCAACTTTCTGTTCTTGGATCGTTTTGAGCAGCCAATCCAGAAATTTTTTATGTTCATCGGTGCGTTGACGTTCGTGGAGCCGTTGACCGATATGCCAATCGGCGGTGTGGAGTATTCTCATGTTTTTTATATGTTTACCACCTGTTGAAGATTGTTTGGAAGATTTAATATAAACTATCATAACAAATCCCTAAATTTGTTTTCAAGCAAATTAATTGGTTGCGAAAAAAGGCAGCGCATGATAGGCTAAAACCAATAATTTAACGATGGCAACACAGCGGAAAAGAAGGAGTTAGTTTGATGAAAAATAACGGACGAGTTTTAACCGCAGAACTTGAAGAGATGCAAGTCTATGGGGAAACGCGAGTCGGATGGGATGAGAACACACCGGTCAATGAAACCGTTGATGCCGATGGAAACGTTCCACCCGGCAGTAGAGGTTTCGGTATAGCAGATCCGAATTCGCCGAAGCGTCGGGTCTACGACGACCCAGAAGTCGAGGCACTCCGCGAGAAATTACGCGAACATAACGGCATCCGTGGACTCGAAATCTGTGATCCGCATGAAGTCAAGAGAGCCGCTCGTATTTTCCATCGAGACGGATTCGTTGTCGTACGCGATCTGCTCAACCCAGAGCAACTCGCTCGCTGGAGAGACGGGTGTGCCGAGGCACTTCGCGATATCCTCTCAATCCCCGGTGCAGGAGACAGAAAATACGTAGCCGAAACTGGAAGGCTTCCACACCGATATAGTTACGGTACATCATCTGCTTCGAGACAGATGCTGCATCACCCTGCTTGGGCAGGCATGGTTGATCTGCCAACAACCACGCCAATCGTCACAGAGATTTTTGGGACTTCAGATTACCGTGTGTGGGGGTCGGGCGGCGACCTCTGCCTCCCCGGGGCAATCGAGTACCAACATCTGCATCTCGATGGTAGAGACCCACAACACCTTTCCGAAGCACGTATTGCCGAAGCGGAACGACTCGATCTTCAACTCCATAGAGACAGCAACGGAAAACTTGATGTCCCCTCACAAAAACTGATTATGGAGATGACACCACCGATGGTCACGATCAACTTCATCATGTGTGACCTCACTTGGGAAAACGGGCCGATCCGACAGATTCCGGGGACACATACGTTACAGCAGAACCCGCCGCCTCCGGGTGACGAACCGGATTGGATGAAACATTCAACACTCGTTGGTGCGACTGCCGGTTCTGGCGTATTCCGAGATAATCGGGCATGGCACGGTGCAACGCCGAATTTGTCAAAGGAAATCCGGGCACTGCCAAATGTTGAGTATATGGCACCGTGGCGTACGCAGCACGGTTTCAGTCGGATTATGCCTCACGAAATTTGGGAGACTCTGACACCATTCGGTCAGAAATTGTGCGACTGGATCAAGGCGGAACCGGGAGTTTGGCCCCCTGGGGCAGGTATTATGCACCCACTCGCAAGCAAGCGCGAAGCCGCAAAGCAATTATAGAAGGAGAGAACAGATGTTAAACTGGGGCGTTATGGGAGCAGGCGGTATCGCCTATGTATTCTGTAATGGGATGCGTTTCACAGATACAGGACAAATCCTCGCTGTCGCGAGTCGGACCGAATCACGTATTGACAGACTTGCCAACGATTTCGGCATCCCTCGCCGATACAACGATTACGCAGACCTGTTGACAGATGACGATATTGATGCTGTCTATATAGCAACGATTCACCCGCTGCATGCGGAGTGGGCAATAAAATGTGCCGAAGCGGGCAAACATCTACTGGTCGAGAAACCGATCAGTATGAGCCATGCAGAAACCGCTGCGATGGTGAACGCTGCACGCGAAAACGATGTCTTCCTCATGGAAGCCTTTATGTATCGGTGCCACCCGCAGATCGCGAAAATGGTTGAACTGATACAAGAGGGTACTATCGGCGATGTCCAAGTTATCCGTGCGACTTTCGGTTACCGTTCAGGTTTCAACCCGCAAAGCCGTCTCTACAACCGTGAAATGGGGGGTGGTGGTATCCTTGATATCGGGTGTTATACGGCGTCGATGTCTCGGAAAGTCGCAGGTGCGGCGGCGAATGAACTCTTTCTGAATCCGATCTCCGTAAAAGGGAACGGAAAAATCGGTCCGACAGGTGTGGACCACATCGCTGCGGCGACGCTGAAATTTGAGAACGATATTATCGCCGAAATCATTTGTGCTGTTGAATGCAATTATGGGAGTAACGTCACTATCTACGGCACGGAAGGCACGCTAACGATTCCGAATCCGTGGCTGCCATCATCACCCTGCCGCGGTGCAAGGACACCGTTGCCAGCTGATACGACCTTCCCCGCAACGCAGCTGATCGTTCAATCATCCCAAAGTCGCGAAACAACTGAAGTAACGATACCCGTTGATAGGGATCTGTTTACTTATGAAGCGGATACAGTCGCGGCACATATCGCTGACCGACAGGCTCCGGCGATGTCTTGGGGAGACACGCTTGGTAACATGCAGCTGCTTGACGCTTGGCGCGAAGAGGTAGGCGTTGTTTCGTAACAAACATTAAAAATATGTATGCCTCAAGCGTAGAAGGAATGAAGGAATGCGGAAAGCCAAAATTGCGTCAGTAGGGTGTGGCTGGGTGGCAAGACGTTGGCATCTGCCAACAATCGCTGAATTGACGAAAAGAGGCGATTTAGATTATGTCGCTGTATGTGATGCTAATGCAGATACTGCTCGTGAAGTCGGTGAGGAATACGGTCTCCCGTATTACACAGATGTTGAGATATGTATTGCTTTATTAGGGTTGCGATGGCATCCGTTCAACCCAATCGACGATAAAATCTAAATTGGTCCGATGGCAATGTAAAAAATCTTGCATGTTTTTCCGATTGATTATATACTGCTTATGGCAGAGGCAATATTTCACGAAAAAGGAAAAACTTGCATGAACATCCTCGTCTTACACGGACCGAATCTACATCTCTTGGGAAAACGCCAACCCGAGATTTATGGACACGAAACTTTGGCAGACATTAACACGATGCTCGACCAACACGCTGCAGCGTCGTCCCACCCGATTGTCCTGAAAATGTTTCAATCTAATCACGAAGGCGAACTCGTCTCTATCATCGGCGATCATATTGATTGGGCAGATGGTATTCTGATTAACCCTGCAGCCTATACACACACCAGCGTCGGCATCCGAGATGCGCTTTCGACCGTTGCACTTCCCGTCATTGAGATCCATCTCTCTAACATCTATGCCCGCGAAGAGTTTCGGCATCATTCGTATATCTCGGCGATTGCTGCGGGTGTCATTGGTGGTTTCGGGACGCATAGTTATAAACTGGCACTCGAAGCAATGATCCACATTTTGCAGTTAAAAATGGAACCGTTAGCAGAGACATCTTGAGCAAGCATATTTCTATGGGATTATAACACACAACAGGACTTACGCAAATTTAGTAGAAAACGGATACTTTGCCCGTAAAAGTAGATACTCAAAGTTTTTAACCCCCTAAATCCCCCTTATCAGGGACTTTAAGAGGCAATACGTAGGTCCTAATACAATTTGGAACACAAGGAATCCCCCTATGGCAGAAAATCGATTTATACCGTTTAGTCGTCCTTGGATTGATGATACCGAAATCGAAGCCGTTAGCCAAGTGCTCGCCTCGAAATGGATTAGTACGGGAAACAGAGTCCGTGAGTTTGAACGCGCCTTCGCTGAACATCTTGGTGTTAAACACGCGATTGCTGTCAGTTCTTGTACCGCAGCGTTGCATCTGAGTCTCGTCGTAGCTGACATCGGCAGCGGTGACGAAGTCATCACAACGCCTTACACTTTTACCGCGACTGCCGAGGCGATCCGATATGTCGGTGCGAAGCCGGTATTCGTGGATATCCATCCCGATACATTGAACATCGACACAAGCAAAATTGAGCGAGCGATAACGCCTCGCACAAAGGCGATACTTCCGGTTCATATCGCGGGTATCCCGTGTGATATGGATGTACTACAGGATATAAGTCAGAACCACAATCTTACGCTCATTGATGACGCTGCACATGCCATTCCTGTTGAATACAAAGGACAACATATCGGTGCTATCGGTGACCTGTCCGCCTTTAGTTTCTATGCGAATAAGAACCTCACCACGGCGGAAGGTGGTATGATTACCACCAACAGCGACGTTTTCGCTGAACCGCTCCGCACAATGCGACTTCACGGGATTGACAAAGACGCTTGGGCGCGGCAATCGCAACGTAATATTTGGCGTTACGACATTGCCACCGAAGGGTATAAATACAACATGACTGATATTCAAGCGGCAATGGGATTGTGTCAACTCATGAAACTTAACAAGCAACATGAACGCCGCCGAAATTTTGCGCAGATCTATCAAACGGAACTGGCGAAATTCCCACAAATTAACACGCCTGTGGCACCGGATAATCCCCGCGAGCATGCGTGGCATCTCTACATCATCCAACTCCAGACCGGCAACCGAGACGAATTTGTGGAATCTTTGAGCGAGGCGAATATTGAATGCAGTGTCCACTATATTCCGTTACATCTCTTCGAGTTTTATCAGGATCAATACGGCTACCGCGTCGGCGATTTTCCGTTCGCTGAAGCAGCATTTGAACGCGTCGTGAGTCTCCCACTCCATCCCGGGTTAACCGAGGATGACGTTCACATCGTGATTGATGCGATAGGGAAAATTTTGGAGTCATAATTGAGGAGCGGAATTCATCTCATACGCTGCATCTCAACAAACTTATTGGACCGCACGATGGAAACCTCTAACCGCTTGTCCTCCACACTTTACCAAATTATCCCTTCCGAGGTTTGTTTTTCGTGCGATGTCTGTTGCCGATTTCTGGAAGCAGATAGTCCACTCGCGCCTATCTTCACCAAGACAGAGAGACAGAAAGCCGTAGCACACGGTATCAATCCTGCGCTGTTTCGTCTGCAAGCAGATGGCAGCAGCGCGCAAATTCAGCTCAAACGCCATGAAGATTTCTATATCTGTCCCTTTTTTGAGCCAGAGACGAGCCACTGCACCATTTATCCGATCCGTCCGCTGGACTGTCAACTCTATCCGTTCGCTCTCATGTTCAGCGAGGACAAGGGGACTGTTGTGCTTGGCGTGGATACCCTCTGCCCGTTCAGTGAAGCACATCTCGAATCGGAGGCATTTCAGCAGCACATCCGCGATGTTATTGATTACGTTGAATCCGAAGCGGTTACGGCGCGAATCATCGCAAATTGGAGCCTCATCGGTGACTATCAAGACACCGTGAAAATTGTCCACACCTTAGCACGATTGACAGATGCAACTTCAGCCACTCACGCTTAACGACAAACCGATTTTTGACACATACGCGCATCGGACAGGCATACGACTGTCTCACTATGCTTTCGCACCGCTCTATGTGTGGGAAGAACATTTTCAGTTTTATTGGACGCTACTGGCGGAACATTTATGCATCTTCGCAAAGCAGGGCGAGGACTATTTCATGCCGATCCTGCCGATGCCGTGCGAGACCGAAGACCGTACCTATCTGAATGTTATTTGCCAAGCATATCAATTCATGTTAGAATCCAATCGGAATCCACACATTGCCCGAATCGAAAATGTGCCACAAGCAATGATTGTTTTCTTTCAAAAGAATGGGTTTAGTGCCACCGTGAAGGAGACGGAATATCTCTACGAAGCTGAGACACTCGCTGGACTGAGAGGTGGCCGCTACAAACAGCAACGCCACGCTTATAATGTCTTTGTAGCAGAACATCCTGCAGCAAAATTGCGTCCGCATACCCCAGCGGATCAGGATGCGTGTCTTTTGCTTTATGACAGATGGCGAAAGAAACGTTCGGAAAGATACGACGATCCTATCTATAACGCAATGCTTGACGATTCACGGTCAGCACATAGGATTGGGGTTTCACAAGCGGAGGCACTCGGACTCCTCGGCAGAATTGTCCATATCAATGAAAAAATCAGAGGCTATACCTTCGGCTACCCGCTGAACGCGGATACCTTCTGTATCCTTTTTGAGGTAACCGACTTACAAATAAAGGGGCTCGCGCAATTCATCTACCGAGAATTTTGTAAAGAATTAATGGATACCTATAGATGGATTAACGCTATGGACGACTCAGGATTAGAAAATCTGAAGCGCGTCAAAAACGCCTATCATCCTATAAAACTGATCCCTTCATACAATATTGTTATGACGAAAAAATAAAAGAGCGCGCAGCCCAAGCATCGCGCGGGCAAGTCCACGGAAAGGGAGGTCAAGTGCTTACCCCTCCTCGCCGAACCGCAAGGAAAAGTAAAAAAATGAAAGGGGCACTTATTTTTCTCAACGGCTACTATGACACACGGTATCTCGACTTTTACCGTCAGGAGATCCTAACCGCGCTGGAAAATCGTTTCCTGCTTATCTGTGCTGATGGCGGAATTCGGATATTTGACGATTTAAATCAGGATACGGATACAACGCTCGTCCCTGATGTACTCATTGGTGACATGGATTCAGTTGTAGAAGGGATAACGAAAGCAAAACATGTCGTTCAGGAGTGGATCGGAAAAACGGACAAAGACTGGACTGACGGGCAGCTCGCTGTGGATTATGCCCTGGAAGCATACGGATGCCGACATATCATCATCTACGGAGGGTTACCGCGTCCAGAGGTGTATGAGACAGATCAGTTTCTTGGCAATCTTAAACTGATGCGTTTTGGACATTATCGTGTGTCTACAGATACTCCCTACAAAGCCGAAATGCGAGACCCGAAGCAGACGATCCACTATGTCTTATCAGCCGTACGGTTAGCCCGAAAAAACAGTGGATTGCAACGCGTCTCGCTCATCGCTGAAGCCGATAACGTCGTTGTGGAAAAGAGCGAAAACCTGCGTTGGGATTTGGCATCGCTACACATCCACCCTGACCTAACAAACGCCCTCCGCAATGAGTTCGTGGAAGGCGCAGAATGGGCAGTGCTCCAATTGGTTGAAGGGGCTGCCCCGGTTTACGTGATTCATAATTGGTGAGCGAGGACTTTCTTGAGCGTTTCCGTGTCAAGATTCGCGCCGCTCATCACCATCACCACGTTTTTCCCTGCTAATTTATCCGTGAGTTTGTGTGCAGCTGCGAGTGGTGCTGCGCCTGCGCCTTCTGCTAAGTTATGTGTCCATCGTAATGCCAAACGGATGCCTTCCACAATCTCTGCCTCGCTGAGTAGCACCATGTCGTGGATGCCTTTCTGGATAATGGAAAACGGCAGCGGGAACGGCACACGCGTCGCAAGTCCATCAGCGATGGTATCACAAGAATCGGTCTCTATCATGTGTCCTGCTTTCCATGAGTGGTAGATCGCGGGTGCATTTTCGGCTTGCACACCGATGACTTTAACGTTGGGATTAATCGCCTTCGCAACTGTGATCACACCACAACAACCGCTTCCACCGCCGATCGGCACAATAATTGCGTCTACATTCGGAAGCTTTTCAAAAATCTCAAGTGAATAAGTACCGACACCGTGGAAGAGTCCGGGTTCCATGCACGGGTGAACATAATAAAGCCCGCGTTCCGCTTCGAGTATTTCACACAAAGCACGTGCTTCATCAAAATCGGTACCGTGTTCGATCAGTTCTGCACCGAACGCTTGCATCGCGCTATTCTTTTCGGGATTATTTCCGTGTGGCACGACGACGGTAGCCTTGACACCAAATTGTGCCGCCGCGTAGGCGATAGACTGTCCATGATTTCCACGCGTTGCCGTAATAACGCCCTTTTTACGTTGTGTTTGTGGAAGATGGTGCATGAAATTCAGACCACCGCGTACTTTAAAGCTACCTGTCGGGTTATGATTTTCATGTTTGATGTATGCCTGAAATCCGAGTCGCTCGGACAATTCGGGATAGTGAATTAGGGGTGTAGATTTTAAAAACCGCGTCACAATCTGTCTCGCGGCAATGATGTTTTGAAATGTAAGCGTGCCCATTTTATTCCTTCAGTATAGTTGTCAGTTATCAGTTGCTAGAAAAGCATCTACTTATGCAACCGAAAACTGATGACTCCTAAAAATAGTATCTTGCAAACGCAAAAAATCCATGCTAATATGATAACATATCTCAATGGACTATCCAAAATTAATCGTATTCAAGAGCAGGACATTCAGTTTCATTGAACCCTCTTTTACTGGCTGCTGACAACTGATTCCTGATAGAAAGGGAAATATATGGCACAAGAATGGCATTCCGCACAACTGGAAATTGGTGAAAACGAGGACCTCATCGAAGCCTGTTACGAGAACGGTTGGACAGACGGACTGCCCGTCGTTCCACCGACACCTGCACGCGTTGAACGTATGCTCAACGGAACAGACCGAGATCCAGATGAATTAATCGCCGCAGTTCCACCAAAATGGGGCAGAGCGACGGTCGAAAAAGTCGCAATCAATGCTGTCATGGCAGGATGTAAACCTGTATATCTTCCACTTATCCTCACGGCAGTAGAGGCAATGACCAACGAGCAGTTCAACCTTCACGGTGTCCAAGTCACGACCTCTCACGTTGGACCGATGCTCATTGTGAATGGACCGATCCGACAGCAGTTAGAAATTAACGATGGATTCAATCTCTTCGGTCAAGGCTGGCGTGCGAATGCAACCATCGGTCGCGCGCTTCGGCTCATCTGTACGAATATCGGCGGTGCGTTGCCCGGAGAACTCGACCGCGCCGCATTTGGACATGCGGGTAAGTACACCTGCTGCATCGCTGAAAAAGAGGAGACCAGCCCTTGGGATGCCATGCATGTTGACCGCGGATTTCGAGCCGATGATAGCACCGTCACGGTTTTTGCCGCTGCCGGTCCTCAAACCGTCAATGACCACGGTAGCAACACCGCTGAAGGTATCCTTGACACAATCGCTCAGAACATCGCTGCGCCTGGTAACAGCAGCGGCGAAACGCTCCTCGTCATCGGTGTTGAACACGCGAAGACAATTTCCGATGACGGCTTCAGCAAAGCCGATGTCCGTCGTTACATTGCTGAGACGACACAGCGATATTCGGAAGCAGACTTACTGCTCATGGTAGCCGGTGGACCGGCAGGCAGATGGACAATCATCGTTCCGGGCTGGGGGTCACCGAGTTCGCGTGCCATTACAATGGTGGTGTAGACGCTATCTAAACCGGAACCAAGATTACAAAATTCGATTAGAATTTTTCGCTGAAAATATTTTTGCAAATCGGCAAAAAATGTGGTATCCTTTTTAAGTAAAGAGAATAGGAAACTGAAATCTGTTTACTGACGTTACACTAAAGGAATAGATGCGATGGATGCGAGAACGCTGTCTCTACCGATCAGCACCTTAGATTACAAACAACCTGCCACTGTACCCGTCGGTTCACCTGTCTCCATTGTTATTGATATGATGCAAGAAGGTGGACATGGGAGTGTTCTCGTTGTTGATGAGGATGAACAGTTGGTCGGCATCATCACGGAGCGGGATTTGCTGCAGCATGTAAGTGGACAGCGCGCCGCGCCGACAGCATTTAAGGTTGAACAGGTCATGACACCGGATCCGGAGGTGCTGCGTGCCAGTGATCCGATCGCTTTCGCGTTAAATCTGATGCATCTTGGTCACTTTCGGCACGTGCCGCTCTGCGTTTGGGACGACCAAGAAGAAGCATATCCCATCGGTATAATTTCAACCCGTGATATTTTGGAACATATTGCGGTATTCATAGAAAATCAGGAGTAGGAGGCGTAACTGTGCTTTACGATTTAGCGATTGACGAAGAATTAGAAAAGATGGACGAAGACGCTGCATTAAAAGCATGGCGTGCACATGAGATTCAGGGTTCCCTAAAAGATATAATGCGTCCTATTGTCACTATTGACATTAATTGTAGCACAAACGAAGCCATTGATATACTCCTTACCCATAAGATTGGCGCGGCACCTGTTGTCGAAAACGGTTATCTTCGCGGGATTTTTAGTGAACGAGATGTCCTATACAAAATCCTCAACAAGCAGGTCGGCGACCTTGATGTTGTTGGTGTTAAAGAATTCATGATAGCAGACCCACAAACAGCATGCCCGGAAGACTCCTTGAACACCGCTATCCTTTATATGGCGCGCGGCCATTACCGGCACGTCCCGATTGTTGATTCAGACAACCGACCCATCGGTATGGTCTCCATCCGTGATGCGATTTCTTATCTCGTTGAGGAATTTCCGCAAGAAATCCTGACGCTACCTCCGAGACCTGTTCGAGATGCCTTTAAAGCCCGTGAGGGAGCCTAAATGTTTCAGGATTTCAGATTTTATAGGCGCGTTCAGAGAACGCGCACCTACCACACGAAAAGGAAGCAATTGTGATGCGCAAGCCAGTAGAGCAAATCGAGGCAGCGACAATCTTATTTGCTGGCGATTCCGGTGATGGTTCACAGACCATTGGCACACAAATGACAGAAACCACCGCCCTCATTGGGAATGATGTCGCTACCCTCCCTGATTACCCCGCCGAGATTCGCGCCCCTGCCGGATCTACAGCAGGTGTATCCGGATTCCAACTTCACTTCTCCAGTGAACAAATTCATACGCCTGGTGACCTCTGTGATGTACTCGTAGCAATGAACCCTGCGGCGTTAAAAGTACACCTCCATAAACTTAAACCGAACGGCATTCTAATTGTAAATACCAATGATTTCGCGCGACGCAATCTACGCCTTGCAGGATATGAAGAAGACCCGCTCGAAAGCGATGACTTTACAAAATACCAAGTCTTCCGTGTCGAATTAACACGACTCACGCGAACAGCACTCGAAACAACGCAATTGAGTACGAGCGAAATTGATCGGTGTAAAAACTTTTTCGCACTCGGTATGATCCTCTGGCTTTACAATCGTCCGATGGAATACACGATGAAGTGGATCAAAGCGAAATACGCCAAAAGACCGCAGTACATCGAGCCCAATATCCTCGCACTTCGCGCGGGGAATACCTACTGTGATATGACTGAGCAATTCGCCGTCTCTTACGATGTCAAACCGGCGCCTTTTGAACCCGGCACCTATCGGAACATCGAAGGCAATATGGCAACAGTGCTTGGACTCATCGCTGCATCGCATCAATCTGGTTTACCGCTCGTTTATGGGAGTTACCCGATAACGCCTGCCAGTGATATCCTTCATGGGCTCGCTAAATACCGAAATTTCGGTGTCGTTACGATGCAAATGGAAGATGAAATCGCCGCTGTTGGTGTTGCAATCGGTGCAGCCTTTAGCGGTGCCCTCGGTGTTACCGGCAGTAGCGGCCCCGGACTCGCTCTTAAAGCCGAAGCCATTAATCTCGCAATGATCGCTGAACTTCCGATTGTGGTATGTAACATCCAGCGTGCGGGTCCCTCAACAGGGATGCCGACGAAGACGGAACAGTCGGACCTTCTGCAGATGTTTTACGGTAGGAACGGGGAATCACCAGTCCCGATCGTCGCGTCTTCACGTCCGTTTGACTGTTTTGAAGCCGTCTATGAGGCGTGCCGTATCGCCGTGAAATATAGGACCCCCGTGATCTTTTTATCTGATCTCTATATCGGAATGGGTGCCGAACCGTGGAAAATCCCCGAACTCTCCGAATTGCCAGAGATTAAACCGAATTTCGCAACGAGCGCAGGTCCCAGTGACGAATTTGAACCGTATCTCCGCGACCCAGAGACACTGGCGCGTCCGTGGGCAAAACCAGGAACACTCGGTTTAGAGCACCGCATCGGCGGCTTGGAGAAATCCGACGTGACGGGACACGTCAGCTACGACCCCGATAACCACGAGAAAATGGTGGAAATTCGAGCGGAAAAGGTGGCACGCATTGCTAACGATATTCCACCGACTGAGGTCTTTGGGGCACAGGAGGGCGACATCCTCTTGCTCGGATGGGGCGGCACTTTCGGCGGGCTTAGAACCGCAACGGAAAATTATGTCAGTGAAGGACTCCCGATCGGGCATGTTCATCTCCGACACCTTAATCCGTTGCCAAACGATTTAGGCGACATCCTCAATAGATTCAAAAAAATCTTAATCCCGGAACTCAATAGTGGGCAGCTTCTGCAACTCATCCGCGCCACCTATCTTATCGACGCGATCGGGCTTAACAAAGTACAGGGGCAACCCTTTCATGTTTTTGAGCTGCATGCCAAAATAGACGAAATACTTAAAAAGATGGAACTCTTTTAGCCTCAAACGCAAAGGCGGTAACACACCATGAAAAGGAAAAGAACCTCACGGATTCCAGTCGGTGCACCGACCCTCACAAGGGATGATTTCAAATCTGACCAAGATGTACGCTGGTGTCCAAGCTGCGGCGACTATTCTATTCTTGCCCAGACGCAACGGACGCTACCTGAACTCGGCATTCCGAAAGAGGATATCGTCTTTATCTCTGGTATCGGGTGTTCAAGTCGGTTTCCGTACTATATGAACACCTACGGTTTCCACACGATCCACGGTAGAGCCCCAACGATCGCCTCCGGTGTAAAGATGGCGAACCCCGATCTCTCCGTATGGGTCATCACAGGTGACGGCGATGCACTCTCAATCGGCGGTAACCACTTTATCCACCTGATGCGTCGGAATTTCGATGTCAACGTGCTGTTGTTTAACAACCGCATCTATGGACTCACGAAAGGGCAATACTCACCGACTTCCGAACAAGGAGAATCGACCCCTTCCACGCCACTCGGTTCATTGGATTCACCGTTTAATCCAATCAGTCTTGCTCTCGCTTCCGGTGCAACATTCGTTGCACGGTCGGTAGACATTCACTCGGATCATTTGCGTCCGATGCTCAAGGCTGCCTTTGAGCATAAAGGCACGTCTTTCATTGAGATCTACCAAAATTGCCATATCTTTAACGATGATACCTTTGAACTACAGAGAGAAAAAGAGCATAAGACTGATCATACGGTGCTTCTCGAACACGGTGAACCGCTCGTTTTCGGTGCGGAACACGATAAGGGCATCCGACTCAACGGTTTCCAACCTGAAGTCGTTGACCTAACGGATGGCGAGCACACCATTGACGACCTCATCATCCACGACCAGCACGCCGAAGACACCACCTTAGCGAATTTCCTCGCTGGGATGAGCGATACGCCTGATATGCCGCATCCGATGGGCATTTTCCGAAGCGTCCAACACCCGTGCTACGAAAACCTAATGACCAACCAGATCCGTACCGCGACAGAACGGATGGGCGAAGGCGACCTCAACGCACTCCTTCACGATGGTGAAACGTGGACAGTGGCATAAGTATTATCCAGATATTTGTTTCAACACGGTTATTAAATCTGACAGGGCCCAACCATGAAGATTTACATTTTAACTGACTTGGAAGGGGTTGCGATGGTATCCCGCTTCAGTCAAACCCGTGAAGAAGGTCCCCAGAAACAAGCATCCATGGGACTATTGACGCAGGAGATAAACGCTGCTGTTGACGGTATCCTTGATGCGGATGCGGACGCAGAAATTGTGGTCTGGGATGGACACGGGACTGGTGGGATTGATGTGCTTGCGTTTCATCCAGAGGCGCAGTTAATTGCGCGAGGCCCGATTCGTCCGCCCTACTATCTTGACGAAACTTACGACGCGCTCTTTTTCGTAGGACAACACGCTATGGCAGGCACACCCAATGCACCGTTGAGTCATACCTATTCTTCTTTGTCAATTGAATACTACAAACTCAACGGGGAAATGATCGGAGAATTCGGATGCCGTGCAGCGTTGGCTGGGACCTTTGATGTTCCAACGGTTTTTATCTCCGGTGACGATAAAGCGGTTGCAGAAGCGAAGCAACTTATACCCGACATTTATGGTGTCGAAACCAAACAGGGACTCGGGCAGGAACTCGCGTTGCACCTCTCACCGCAACGGTCTCGAGAACTGATTCGCGAGACCGCTGCGACGGCTTGCCGAAATATCGCTGAGATTTCACCATTTAAAATCGATCCACCTTATACGTTTGAGGTCCGGGTCCTTGAAGGTAAATCCATTGACGGGTACCTGAAACGCGGCGCAGTAAAGATTGATGATCGCACCGTCAGTTGGCACAGCGATGACCTTTGCACCTTGTCCATTTAGTTCCCCGCAGAGCCATTCGATTTCTATTTCTTAGCCGCGCTGGCAGCGTTTGGTGTAGTTTAAGAAAATATTCCAGTAATTCAGGCTGACAACCGATAACTGAAAACTGTCTGCTTCTGCGCTTCTCTTCTTAAAATGATATTGACAAATTCACCGATAAATTGTACAATCTAAGAAATTTCAGGACTTACGCAAATTTGCTTCCACCGCATTTTCTGTGAAAGTAGCAACGCGCCGTTACGGAATCGCGCCTGTGGTTGCATAGGATGCGTAAGTACTTTGGTTTGGAACAGCAGCGTTTTTGAAGATATATACGCAAAGGAGACTCCAAATGAAAACTTCTTTTTTCTTCAGATTTTTGATGTTAAGCCTAATGCTAACCGGAGTCGTAGTGACGTGTCACGCGCAGAGCGTTAGTGAAGAAGGTCTTGTTCTCTACTATAGCTTCAACAAGGACACCCAAGAAGGGGATGATGTCGTCGATATGTCTGGCAACGGAAATAACGGTTTCCTCCACGGCAGTGATTTGCAGATTGTATCAGGCAAAGTGGGAGACTGTATGCAGTTTCCAGGGGATGCTGCCCAATATATCTCGGTGCGGGAGCACATGTATGCAGAACCGTTCGCGGAGATAACCCTCGCGGCTTGGGTGAAGACGAGCGTCCGAGGGATGGTCGCTTCGTGGGATCGGAGCGAATTCTTCCGTTTCGCTGTTGGTGACGACGTGGGCGGCAACAATGGAACAACCTTCGTCGCTTTCGACACTTGTTGCCCGTGTTGCCATGACTGGTTCGGCAAAACAGATGTCGCCGATGATGAGTGGCACCATATAGTCGCAACGTTTGATGGGACAATGAAACGTATCTATGTTGATGGGGAGTTAGATGCCGAGATTGAGGCACCAGCAGAAGTCATCGGTGCAGGACAGGCAAGGTTCGGGTTCATCGGCATCGGTTCAGAGGCAGGTGCTTTTGATGCCAATGTGGGACCCACATGGGCGTACAACGGACTACTCGACGAGTTCCTGTTGTTCCATCGGCCGCTCAGTGCGGATGAGGTTGCACATCTCGCCACTGGACCTGACGATCCCTTTGTCGATGCAGGGACCAGTGTTGACCCGGCTGACAAGCTCAGCACAACGTGGGGTAGTTTGAAGTCTACTTATAGATAAAGTTCGGCGTTTTTGTAAACTAAAGTTTTCTTATTAATTGAGGGTGGTACATAATTGTTCGGTGTAGGGTTCCGTTCACATTCGGAAACTCCTCTGATTTATGAACCACCCTCAATCGAATTTTTAATCTCCATAAAACCTCACCCCTCAGACCATTCCTCTTTCCCTTGACTTTCCCCTTCAGATTCTGGTATTCTTTTATAGCATTTATAATTTATACAATACGATCTTCTACCGGCACACGCTATAAGTGTGCCATATTATATCGGATTCATATATGGATATTTTTGATTGTGAACTGAAACAACAGGTTATCTTCGGTGATAACACGATTGAAAGGCTCGGCGAGTTGACGCGCTCGCTCGGTGGTAGTCGGGTTCTCCTCGTGACAGATCCGGGTATCGAAAAGGTAGGCATTCTCGCGAGAGCCGTCTCAGCGTTGCAAAGCGAAAGGATCGCTGCCTACGTTTATTCGGATGTCACGTCCAATCCGACGACAGAGAATGTCGAGGCTGCCGTTGAAGTTGCGAAAACCAATGCACCGATAGATTTCATTATCGGACTCGGTGGTGGCAGCCCTATGGATTGTGCGAAGGGCGCGAACTTCCTACTCACAAACGATGGCAAGATGGAGGACTATTGGGGTACCAACAAGGCGACAGAACCGATGTTGCCCTCTATCGGTGTCCCGACAACCATCGGTACCGGCAGCGAGGCACAGTCTTTCGCGCTCATCTCACAGGTAGACACACACATCAAAATGGCGTGTGGGGATAAAAAGGCGAGATTCGGCACTGTAATTTTGGATGGAACGCTCACCAAGACCTTGCCGAGATCGATCGCAGCGATTACCGCGATAGATGCTGTTGCACACGCTGTTGAGAGTTATGTCTCAACTCGACACAACCCGATGTCACAGATGTTCGCACGGCACGCTTGGGAGTTGTTAGATGCTCACTTTGAGGTATCTCTTGGGCCTAATAGTGCCACAGCACGCAGCAAAATGCTGTTCGGTGCCTATCTCGCCGGACTTGCGATTGAAAATTCGATGCTCGGTGCTGCACACGCCTGTGCCAATCCCTTGACAGCAAGATACGATGTCATCCACGGTGTCGCGGTCGCGTTGATGTTACCGCATGTCATCCGATTCAATAGCACTGTTGCAGGAGCCGCCTATCATGAACTGTACCCGGACGGAGATATTGCGGACAGAATTACAGCACTCAACCAGATTGGTAATTTACCGAACAGACTTCGGGATTATCCTGTCCAATACACGATCGGAACAGCGGACATACCGACGTTGGCAGAGGAAGCATCAACACAGTGGACAGCGCAATTCAACCCGCGCCCTTTGGATATTAGAGACTTTATGAGGCTTTATGAACAAGTTTATTGACAGACAAGCAGGCGAGCAAAATCGTCCGCGTCTTCAAAGGTCGAAGGCTACGGCACAACGGAGTGTGCCTGCTATTTTCCTCACGTTTTTACTGCTGTTTAGCATTGCAAATGCAACGCTCGGTAACTGGAAAAGTTTTCGTGGAAACCCGCAACTCACCGGTGTTGCAGATTCCCTACTCCCGGACAATCCTCAATTGCTTTGGACTTTTCAGGCAGGGGACATGATCGAATCCACCGCCGCAATCGTTGACGGAACGGTCTATATCGGTGCGTTGGACGGGATACTCTACGCAATCGACGCACGAACAGGTGAAAAGCAGTGGACGTATCAGGCGAACGGTTCGATCAAAGCATCACCTGCTATTCACAATGGAATCGTCTACTTCGGTGACGGTGATGGGGTGTTTCATGCAGTGGACATCAGCACTCGGAAAATGAAATGGCAGTTTAGCACGGAAGGCGAAATCATATCTTCAGCAAATTTTGCTGGCGACCGTGTACTATTCGGCTCGTATGACGGATTCCTCTACTGTCTCAACCGAGAAAGTGGAGAATTGGTCTGGAAATTTGAGACGGAAGGGTATGTTCACGGCACCCCTGGTGTGTGGGCGCAGTCTGAAAGTGCATCCGGTGATGCCGCTAATTTCGTGATTCTGACGGGGTGCGACAGTTATCTTCGTGTTATTAACATTGATGACGGCACACAGACACAACAGGTAGACCTCGGCGCGTACGTTGGTGCAAGTCCGGCGATTTCGCAAGATCAGGTCTATTGTGGCACCTACGGCACCGAAATATTGGGAATAGCGTTGGATAGTGGGGAGATTGCGTGGCGGTATCGGCATCCGAAACGGCAATTCCCGTTCTTTGCCTCAGCTGCTCTCTCTAAGGATAGCGTTATCATTGGTGGACGTGATAAAATGGTACACGCGCTTTCACGGGAGACTGGCGAACCGATATGGACTTACACCACTAAAGCGAGTATCGAGTCTTCCGCTGTCATTGTCGGCACACGTGTTTTTCTTGGGACGACCCGCGGATTGTTTATCGCTCTGGATATTACAAATGGGGAATCGGTGTGGGAATTCGCGACAGGTTCATCTATCGTCGCATCGCCGAGCGTCTCAGATGGTAAAATCTATATCGGCACCGAGGACGGAATCCTCTATTGTTTTGGGTAGGTTAGGTTCCAAGGATGGATTCATCAAGCGGAAATTTCTCGGTAATGAGCATCAAAGGGTCTTTCTTGGCGACTATCCTATAGGTGCGGCTGAGAAACGGCTTTGATTCGAGATGCCCAAGAGCATCAGGGAGTCCTGTAGCACGCTCAACGCCCCACCACAGTAAGTCGCGGCGCGTCTCCAATATCGTTCTTTGCAAAAGCGAGCCTAATCCGCCGGCTCTCGATTTCAATCCGTCCACAACGCTTTTCGGCAGACGTTGGTAGACGAGATCAGAAATTGCATAGGCGTGAACCTTTGGTGCTTGCGTATCAGCAGTGGCGGGTGTTTGCAGTACGACCTCCCGCGTAACAATCGGATCACCTATAGGGAGTTCCAGCCAAGCATGTTCGATGCCCAAGGCTCGCTCTGTTTCTCGTAGCGGAACAACTTCCACTGAAGACATTGTATATGCTTTAATCAGACGCGTGACAGTTCCATCGGTGACGAGCAGTGCGCGCTGAAATGGCGTTAATTGTGAGGGGTTGATGTCATCTAACACTGCTGGTCTGGCGGCTTGTGCCACAAACAGTGCCTCCAACTGCTCGCTGACAATAGCATCCGAGTTAACAACTGTATGATTTGTGCACATCGCTTACACCCTTATTAAAAATTTAAACTTTTCAGGTAGAACTTAGAGTAATTATACTACATACACTAATGCCGCTGCCAACATAGAATTGACACAACGTCTGGTGCTATGTTATAGTATAATGGGAAATGATACGGACTTATAGCAACGTCATAAATCACATTCGGTGCCTTAGGATTAGGAGTACGTCAAGGCACGCGTCAGGAAAATAAAGGAGTAGAGATAATGCCTGAAACAAAACCGGAACCCGCAACAGCAGGCATAGATTCAAAAGATACAACTGTAGGGAGTGTTTTCGTCTCAAACTATCCTCCCTATTCCGTATGGGGTAAATCCGATGTGCCAGAGGTGCATCGTGCGCTTGACGAACCGCCACGTCCAGATGCAACCTTAGGACTTTACCTCCATATTCCGTTCTGTCGTAAGCGGTGTAAATTCTGTTATTTTAGGGTCTATACTGATAAAAACAGTTCGGAAATTGATACATATCTGAACGCACTTGGGAAAGAGATCGAACTTTACAGCGAACAACCCGCAATCGCAGGCAGACCCTTGAGATTCGTCTATTTCGGTGGCGGCACCCCGTCTTATATCAGTGTCAAGCACTTGATAGCTCTCGTTGATCGGGTGAAAAATGTGATGCCGTGGGATGCCGCTGAAGAGGTGGCATTTGAGTGCGAACCCGGCACCTTGACAGAAAAGAAACTTGATGCCATCAAAGCGATCGGCGTAACCCGATTGAGTCTCGGCGTTGAGAATCTAAATGACGAAATTCTCGCTGAAAACGGGAGAGCGCACCTTTCTAAAGAGGTCTATCGCATCGCGCCATGG
Source organism: Candidatus Poribacteria bacterium (assembly GCA_003635255.1). Lineage (GTDB taxonomy): Bacteria > Poribacteria > WGA-4E > WGA-4E > WGA-3G > WGA-3G. The sequence continues at coordinate 50,664 of PYJC01000091.1, forward strand.
ATAAAGGGATTAGCATTCGATCAGGTTAACATCGACCTTATCTCAGGTATGATCGGTGAGACCTGGGAAAGTTGGCGTGAGACTGTCAGAAAGACGATTGAACTTGATCCGGACAGTATCACCGTCTATCAACTCGAGCTGCCGTTTAATACTGTCTATTCCAAGGACATCCTTGGTGGCGACGCATTGCCGGTGGCGGATTGGAAGCTCAAACGCGAATGGCATCAATACGCTTTTGAGCAGTTCGCGCAAGCCGGTTATGAACAATCCAGTGCGTATACCGTCCTCAAGGAAGACAAACACTGTCAGTTCGTCTATCGCGACGCAGTATGGCAAGGCAGCGATATGATAGGTACAGGCGTTGCTTCTTTCTCACACCTCAGTGGGATCCACTTTCAGAACGCACCCTCATGGGGTGACTATCTCGGCAACCTTGCGGAAGACAGACTCCCAATTTACCGCGCCCTGAAACCGACGGAATCGGAACGTTTGACACGAGAGATGATACTGCAGCTTAAACTCGGTAAAATCAGTCCTTCCTATTTCCAAGCGAAGTTCGACGCAGACATTCTTGATATTTTTGCCGAACCTTATGAAAAACTGCAAAACGATGGCATGTTGCGCGTCAACCCTGCATCAGATGAGATTCAACTGACACAGCGCGGATTGCTCCAAGTCGATAGTTTGCTGCCAGCGTTCTATGCCCCAGAGTACCAGAACACGCGATATACCTAAGCGGCCCCTGTTCAACAAATATATTACCCACCGTGGAAGGAGCATAATATGGATACTAAACTTATCGAATCTAATCCGTCAATTATGATGGGCAAACCTGTTATTGCAGGCACTCGTATTTCTGTCGAATTAATTTTAGAAAAACTTGCTGCGGGCGAGACGATTGAACAATTGCTTGAGGAGTACCCACGCTTGACTGAGGAAGGTGTACGTGCAGCACTTGATTCTGTCTCTCAAGTTCCGAAATCCCACAGCTAAACTTAAAACATGGATACAAAAATACAATTACACCGTCTCCGTGAGATGCTCGCTCCGGTGTTAGAGACAAACGCCTTCTACCGACAAAAACTTACTGAAGCCGGAATTATACAACCAAACGACCTACAGACACTGGATGATTATCGGCAGTTGCCTTTCACCACGAAGGAAGAACTCAGCGCAGATCAGGTCTCGCACCCGCCCTACGGCACAAACCTCACCTTTCCATTGGAACAGTATACCTGCCTCCACCGCACCTCCGGCACAACAGGCGAACCGTTGCGATGGTTAGATACAGCGGAATCGTGGGACTGGTGGGGAAGATGTTGGGGAGAAATCTATCGGGGTGCTGGTGTGACATCAGCGGATCGGTTGATGATCGCCTTCTCGTTTGGTCCGTTTATCGGTTTCTGGAGTGCCTATCACGGCGCACAAATGCTTGGCGCGTTGACAATCCCAAACGGCGGTATGACCTCAGATCAGCGGATACGCGCGATCCTCAGCAACGATGTGACAGTGCTCATCGCTACGCCGACATACGCATTACGGCTCGTCGAAGTTGCTGAACAAGACGGTATCAACCTCAGCGAAGCGTCTTCAGTTCGGGTAACCATCCATGCGGGTGAACCCGGGGCAAGTCTACCCGCGACGAAACAACGGATTGAAACCCGTTGGGGTGCGCGTGCCTACGACCATGCCGGTGCCACGGAAGTCGGGGCATGGGGTGTGATGTGCGAACCGCAGGCGGGTCTCCATCTCAATGAAGATGAGTTTATCTGTGAAGTGCTTGATCCAGAGACGGGCAACCCAGCAGACGAAGGCGAGTTGGTCATTACTAATTTAGGGCGCGTCGGCATGCCGGTTATCCGTTACCGGACAGGCGACTACGTTAAACTCAAATCAGGAACGTGTGAATGTGGTAAAGAGAGCCACGTCCTTGAGGGTGGCGTTACTGGTCGGTTGGACAATGCGCTGATCATCCGCGGACTGAATGTATATCCTGCGACGCTTGAAAATATCATCCTCAAATTCCCGGAGGTACAAGAGTTTGCTGGTCGTGTTTACGGAACAGGTACACTTGATGAACTTGAAATCCAGATTGAATCTACGAATCCGAATCCTGCTGATACCGCCACTGCTGTTGCTGCTGCGATTCGAGATGAATTAGGTCTGCGTGCCATCGTGAAAACAGTGCCACTCGGAACATTACCGAGATATGAACTCAAGTCAAAACGTTTCACCGATGAACGGGCTTTGCAACCGAAAACATAATGAATCACCTATCAATTGATGTCAAAACGGTTTATCTTGACATCTAAATCTTTGGAGACTATAATTATTGCATAACGAAAGACAATATCGTGTCTACATTGAAACGACAATTCCGAGTTTCTACTACACGTTGCGCAGGGATCTTGAATCCCGTGCTATGCAGAGTTGGAGCCGGAAATGGTGGGCCGAATACGCGGACCAATTTACCCTCGTTTCAAGTTTAGCTGTTATTGAGGAACTCAGTGACGGAAGAAGTGAAAAAATCCAAGACCGGATTGACTTGGTGGCAAATTTGGAGATGTTGTCAATCTCTCCAAAAATTCGTCGCATTACACAAATCTATATTGATAGGTTAATAATGCCTCAAGATCCTTTTGGGAATGCCCTTCACTTGGCAATTGCCTCGTTTTATAATGTAGATGCTCTTCTAACGTGGAATTATAAACATATTGCGAACCTTAACAAAATTCATCGCATCCGGCAGATAAACCAAGAACTTGGTTTACCAACGCCGGAATTGGCGACCCCCCTCAATTATTTAGGAGTTGAAGACTAAAATGGCAGATTATGAAATTGATGAGATTCGTAGAATTCGGCGGGAAATCTCCGCGCGATTTGATCATGATGTCGACAAACTGATCGCCCACTATCAAGCATTAGAAAGAGAATACCGGAAGTCTGGCAAATACAAATTTGTGGATCCACCGGATGAGAAACATGAGAAACCAGAAACTGCGAAATCGGATGGCGAGAAAGCTGCGGATTGAGTAGCGAATTTTCTATCCACCCAATAAATCTAAACGAAACTAAGATGTCAAAACTTTTAGAAGAGCTAAACCCTTCACAACGAGAAGCTGTTACACATAAATCAGGTCCTCTTCTGATTATCGCAGGTCCCGGCTCAGGTAAAACACGGACAGTTGTTCATTCTATCGCTTATGCCATAGAAATTCTTGGTATACTACCGGATAAAATCTTAGCATTTAGTTTCACCGTGAAAGCGAGTCAGGAGTTGAAAGAGCGGGTGATAGAATCTGTAGACGAAGAAAAAGGACAACTCGTTAATGTCTTTACATTTCATAGTTTTTGCCGAAAGGTTCTGAAAGAAGACCTCGGACGACTCCACAGAACCGAGGCACTAAATTTTCAAGACTTAGATGAGGATGAGCAAGAAAAAGCGGATCAGAGAAGAGTCGCTCAAGCAATCAACCACCTCCAATATAAATCGGTCAATTCTGGGGACGTTCTTAATTTTATCATCAAATGTAAAACGTTGGGTGTCCGACCTTCGGAGGCGGAAAATCACACGTCGAATCCTAAATATGTAGAAATTTATGAAAAATACGAACAACGTCTTAAAGAGGATGGGCGGATTGATTACCCAAACCAGCTGCTTTTCACAGACGAACTCTTAACCGATGTCCCTGAAGTTAAGAAGAAATGGCAAGAGAAGTTTGATCTTATCTTCGTAGATGAATACCAAGACACCGATCCTGTCCAATACAGAATCATTAAAGCCCTAGCTGAAAAGCATCAGAACCTACGTGTTGTTGGGGACGATGATCAGGGAATTTATGGGTGGCGGGGAGCCGACATCCAGAATATATTAAACTTTGAACAGGATTATCCTAATGCTAAGGTAATTCCGCTTGGACAAAATTATCGCTCAACACAACGGATAGTGGAGGCATCTCGTGCTTTAGCAGACTTTAACCCGGACCGACGGGAAAAAGAATTGTTTACACGGAACCGTGAAGGCGAAAAAGTGAAACATCTCCATTGTGAGAATGCTGATGTAGAGGCTAATACCATCGCTGATTTTATTTCTCGCTCTATTAAAGAGGGTAAAAATCCAAACGATTTTGCAGCACTTTACCGCACAAAGAAACAAGCAAAACTTTTTAAAACGGCTTTTGATAATCTCGGAATCCCGTTTCATGAAGTGAAAAAGTCTTCAGACCGAGACACACACGGTGTGTCCCTCATGACGATCCATAAATCTAAAGGCTTAGAATTTCCAAATGTATTTGTCGTTGGCGTATGCAAAAACCTGTTACCGAATTATTACAACCGTCATGAAAAGGATTGGGACGAGGAACTGCGGCTTCTTTATGTAGCGATGACCCGGGCGAAGAATTGGTTATGCTTGTCATCTTATGACTATGACGAATATAAACGTGGCCGATCCCCTTTTCTTGAACGTGGCTATATTTCCGCCAGTTTCCTTGAATCTGTAGAGACGCTCCAAGAAACGGATACACCACCAATACCTGAGGAAATGATTGTGCAGAATGCTGTTGAACAGTCGGATGCCCTTGTTGAACCTTTGCCGATTAGCCCTCAAACTGTCATCGGAATTGATCCTGGAAACATTGGTGCTAACACAACAAATGTAGGTTGGTCAGTTACACAGAAATCGGCTGATGGATATTCTGTTCTTTGTTTTGACACTGAGAATCCCGAAGGAACGCCGGAAAACAGACTTCAAGAGATAAAACAGAAAATTGATGAATTGATAGCAGCATATTCACCTGATGCGATCGCTGTTGAGAAACTTGAAATTTCAACACAAGAGGAAATCAAGGATTGGTTCTTTCATGTTGCAAGATGTGTTGTACAGATAGGAAGTATTGCCTCTGAACATGGTATAGAACGGTACCTCTATACGCCACAACAGGTTAAATATATCGCTACGAGTAATAGAAATGCCTCTAAAGAAGATGTTCAAAAAGGTGTAAAGTTGGTGTGCAATCTCTCGGAAATTCCGGAACCACATCACTCTGCGGATGCAATTGCGACTAGCCTCTGTTACCTCAGGAGTTACCTGAACTCTGCCCGTTTTGAAGGCAACAAACGAAAACGGGAACACTATGAAACGGGTTGTGATTATTTGGATAGGAAGCAATATGAAAAAGCAATTAATACGTTCAAAGAGACAATAAACATAGATCCTGCTTATACGGATGCACACTGTGGACTGGGGCGAGCGTACCTTGTACAGAATAATTTGGATAGAGCGGAGACGGCAGCTAAAACTGCCCTAAGACTTGGTGAAAATAATCATCCTGATTCGCAGAAACTTTTGGGTGCTATAACACATTACCGCTCTGGTTGTAATTTCTTGAACATTAGTAAATGGAATATAGCGATTGCCAAATTCCGAGAATCTATAAACTTAGAACCTATTTTTACTGAAGCACACTATGAACTCGGCAAGGCACACTTTGAGGTAGGTAATCTGGAGGCAGCGAAAGACGCAGCAGAGGAAGCCTTAAAACTCAGATATCAATATCCATCTGCCCAGAAACTTTTGGTGGATATAAAGAAGAGATACTACTACAACGGCGAGATTTACTTTAACCGTGAGGAATACGCTCGAGCAATTTCTGAATTTCAAAAGGCAGTAGAAATTGATCCAGATTTTAAAGGTGCTCATCGCTTCGTTGGTGAGGCTTATTTGAAATTAGGAGATCTTGAGAAAGCAGAGAAAGGCGCAAGAGAGGCATTACGGATTCACCCAAACTATGAACTTGCCCAAGGACTATTAGAAAAGATAAAACAGAAGCACAAAGAGGATGGCGATGACTACCGAAAGAAAAAAGCCTTCCCCGAAGCACTAACATCTTACCAACAAGCAATACGCATTGACAATAAATACAAAGAAGCTTATCACAATCTCGGCATCCTTTATCGGAGGATGAAAAAATATGACAAAGCGATAACAGCTTATCAGAGAGTAATAGACATTGATGAAAGATCTCATGTAACCTATAGCGATTTTAGTTTCGTTTACCGCGATATTGGTGAGACCGCTAAGGCTGTGGACTTACTAAAGCGGGCAATTGCAATCAAACCAGATTATCAAAGAGCATACTACAACCTTGCTGATACTTACTTTGAAATGGAAAATCTACAAGACGCAAGTGAAAAAGTATTAGAGGCTTTAAGGCTTGATGATAACGATCAGGATACTCTGAAACTTCAAAAAAACATAGTGCACGCCTATTTAAAACAGGGACGTGATTACTTTAAACAAGGTAATCTTGAGGCAGCAAAAATTTCTGCAAAAGCAACTTTAAAGCTTGATTCTAACTACCAACTTGCTCACAAACTTTTGGACGATATAAAACAAACTTATTACAAACAAGGTCTCGTTTTAGTGAACAGGGCGCATCCCGAAGCGATAAATGCCCTCCAAAAAGCGGTAGAAATTGATCCAGATTTTAAAGAAGCACACTACTCACTTGGTGAATTTTATTTTAAGATAGGAGATCTTGAAGCTGCAAAAAAAGAAACAAGGGAGGCATTACAGATTGATCCAAACTATAAACTCGCCTCCTGCCTTTTGATATCTATAAAAGAAGAATACTGCAAACGTGGCTTAACATCCCTTAAACAGAATGAATGGAGGGCAGCAGAAAAATTCGCGAGAGAAGTATTGAGAATTGATCCAAACTATGAGCCTGCAAATGAACTCTTAAAGCAAGCATATTATGAACAGGGCCTTGCTCATATAGATAACGAAAGATATGTTGAAGGTATAAACGAACTTCAAAAAGCAAAAGATATCGATCCAAATTGTGAAAAAACACACTTTCGCCTTGGATTGGCTTACTTCAAATTGGACAGATTGAAAGATGCCCAGACGATGGTTGAAGAAGCATTATCAATTCAATCAAACTATCCTCTCGCTCAAAAACTTCTGATAGAAATAAAAGATGCCCGTAATTGGTTGAAAGTAGGAGGGGCAAAGGTGCGAGAATTGGCTCGTTGGATAGCAAACCGTATCGGGTTTTAGGGAAATGTGATAGGACCTTAGACCACTAATCGGCATTGATAACGCTGCTCAATTATCCAAGTGTTGAAACTCAAAAGCACAATTCACACAGAAAACAGATGAGCACACATCACACCTACGACACCATCGTTATCGGGGGCGGACCGGCTGGGAGTACCGTCGCAACGCTTGTCGCTGAACAAGGGTATCGCGTGCTGCTCCTTGAACGCGCAACGACACCGCAATTCAAAATCGGCGAATCGCTGATTCCCGCGACATACTGGACCTTCAAACGACTCGGTATGCTCGAAAAGTTGCGGGCAAGTCATTTCCCACAGAAGTACAGCGTACAATTCTATTCGCGCAGTGGCAAAGGCTCCATGCCGTTCTACTTTTTCCAAACCAACCCACATGAAAGTGCCGTCACATGGCAGGTGCTACGGAGTGAGTTTGACGAGATGCTCTTAGACAACGCCAGAGAGAAAGGTGTAGAGGTCCGCCACGGCGTAGGGGTGCGAGAAGTCCTCTTTGAAGGCGATACAGCAATCGGTGTTTTAACACAGAACACAGATGGCACCCGCGAAACACACCACGCAACTGTCATCGTCGATTCTACTGGGCAGCGGTCGCTCATCGGAAGGCAGCTGAACCTGAACACGATAGAGCCGAACCTCAAAATGGCATCGCTCTTCACGCATTATGAAGGCGGACATAGAGATGAAGGTATCGACGAAGGCGCGACGCTCATCTTACACACCGAAGAGAAAGATTCTTGGTTCTGGTCGATTCCACTCCCGTATAACCGCACGAGTATCGGGGTTGTCGGTGAGTTGGACTATCTCCTCCAAAGTCGCAGAGATGCTGACGGTAGACTCGACACTCAGAAAATCTTCGACGAAGAACTCGCGAAGTGTCCGCCATTGCAGCAGCGCCTCGAAGGGGCGAAGCAGCTGCTCCCGATCCAAACCACGAAAGATTTTTCATACCGCGCCAGTCGTATCGCAGGCAACAACTGGGTGTTGGTAGGTGACGCATTCGGATTCTTGGATCCCGTCTACTCGACTGGGCTGTTTCTGGCACTCAAATCCGGAGAGATGGCAGCGGATGTCATCATTGAAGCCTTCCAAAAAGACGACTTCTCCGAAGCACAACTCGGTAGTTTCGGACCGGCGTTTGTGGACGGAATGGAGGCGTTTCGGAAACTTGTTTATGCTTTTTACACAAAAGAATTCAGTTTCGCGCGGTTTCTATCAGAGTACCCGGAACATCAGGGCGGTATCGTTGACATTCTGAGCGGTGATGTGTTTAGAAAAGACGTAACACGCATCTTCCCAGCAATGGCAGAAATGTGTCCACTGCCACCTGAGATATCGCTCGATTAATATGGAACACACGGCACATATCTATAGGAGAATTTCATGAAATCAATCACGTCCTATCTATCCATTATTGTTCTCATCCTTGCCCTGAGTACGGGGTTCGGATGCGATGACGCACAAAAACGCCAAGCTGCCGAGGATGAGAAGATAGAGGGTGGTAACACCGCAAAACGTGTTAACATCAGCATCGGGACTGCCCCGACAGGTGGTGCCTTTTTCGTCGTCGGTAGTGCAATCGCTGCTGTCGTTAGCGATAACACTTCGGAAACTGGTTGGGAAGTAACCGCTGAAAGCACAAAAGGCACACAGGAAAACATCCGCCGCCTCGTGAATAATGAACTGGAGTTCGCACTTGCGAACGCCGCGATCTCCTACTTTGCTGTGCGTGGCGAAGGCGCGTGGAAAACGGAACATCCCGTCCGTGCCGTTATGACACTTGCTCCCAACGTCGGTCTGTTTATTACACCGCAGTCCTCTGGTATCCGTAAAATCCAAGATTTCGCGGGAAAACGGATTGTCGTTGGCCCCGCAGGTGCAGGTTTTGAGTATTTTCTCAGACCAATATTGTCCGCCCATGGCATCAGTTACGAAGATTTTTCACCGCTTAACAGTACTTACATCGGAGCGAAGGATCTGTTAGCAGACGGTTCCGCTGCTGCAGCATTCATGGGCGGTGCAATCCCAACGCCAGCAGTCATACAAGCCGTTACGTCCCAGGACATCTTTTTCATTCCGTTCGATGAAGCAGCGAAACAATCTCTCTTTGAAAAGTACCCCTTCTTTAACGCGATAACTATCCCTGCTGATGCCTATCAAGGACAGACAGCGCCGTTTGCGAGTATGAACGTAGGTTCAATGCACCTGATCACCACCGAGACAACTGATGAAGGGACAGTTTATGAATTCACGAAAACCTTGTACACACATCGCGCAGAAGTCGTCAAGATACATAAAGCAGGGAAAGCGATTAATCCGAAAAATGTCGTCAAGGATACAGGTACACCTTTCCATCCGGGTGCCATCCGTTTCTATCGCGAAATCGGCATCTGGAACGAATAAAACCTCTACTTTTCGTTTTTATACTTTTCACAAAATCATGCCCGTTTTCGTCTTTAAAGTGTGTTAATAATTGAGCCGCAAATGGGCGCATTTTACGTGCATAAATCAGGCAGTGAGAATCCCATACAAAATTTTCACTGTCTTTTTTTGCGTTAAGGGTCTCTATATAAACAGCGTATATAACCGGTTCTCCGAAAATACGTAGACATTTACCGGTAGGCACGCTTCGTAAATTCATTAGCCATTTTGCATTCCTAAAACACAAAAACTTGGAGGTCAAGATGAATTCAAAAGGACATATTGATCGCAACGCATTCCCACAAGGCAGAACAGATGCCCAACATCTACCCGTTAACTTGTATCCAGGCCAACATCTTCACGGCTTTGAGGTAAAAGTTGTCACACCTATTGACGAATTACGCGCAGTAGCAATAGAACTCTTGCATCCACACAGCGGCGCACGCCTACTTCATCTCTATACAGACGACACCGGAAACTGGTTCTCAATCAGTCCAATAACTCCAACACTCGACGATACAGGGTTACAGCATATCCTTGAGCACTCTGTAATGGCAGGATCTCGGAGGTATCCGGTAAAAGATGTCTTCTTTGAAATGATAAAAATGAGCCTCGCCAGTGCGAATGCTATGAACTTCTCTGATCATGCCTATTACTACGCTTCAAGCAATGTCAAAAAGGATCTGTTCAATTTCGCAGAGATCCACTTTGATTCGGTTTTTCATCCGCTACTGACAGAGAAAACTTTCAAACGTGAAGGACACCATCTTGAACCCGCTGATCCAGATCAGCCCACAGGAGATTTAAAAATAAATGGAATCGTCTACAATGAAGTGAAAAACAGTTTATCCGCTCCAGAAGCGTGCTTGGATTTTGCTGTGACCGGTGGGCTTCTACCCGACACCTGCTATGCCCGTAATAGTGGTGGGAACGCATTGGTTATGCCTGACTTAACCTACGAACAATTGAAAACCTATCACAAAACTTACTTTCATCCGAGCAACTGTTACTTCTTCTTCTACGGCAATATTCCAACAAGTGATTATCTCGAATTTCTCGCCGATAAATTGGCGGCACTTCCAAAGGCTACCACGAAAGCGTTTCTACATCCCCTCCGCGCGGAAATCTCACAGCAACCCAGGTGGAAATCCCCGCGAACTGTGACGGATACCTATCCAATTGGCATAAATGAATCACTCACTGAAAAGACATACCTGATGCTCAGTTGGCTCATCGGCGGGACAACTGATCCCGAAGATGTCATCCTATGCAGTATTTTAAACTTGATTCTGCTTGGTAATGAAGGCGCACCGCTCCGCAAGACAATCATGGATTCAAAACTCGGAACTGATATACTCAATGATTCCCAAAGAGATTTTATAGGACCGAACAGAACTTTTCGTGTTGGTCTGATCGGAAGCGAAGCAGATCGCGTTGACACTTTCACGGAATTGGTCATCAATACACTCACGCAAATTGCAGATGCAGAAATTGACCAAGAGAAGGTGGAAGCCGCATTCCAACAAATCACATACGACTATCAGGAAGTGGCACCGAACTTCCCGTTTCAAATGATGAAGCGCGTCGTGAATACCTGGATATACGAAAAGGAGCCGACCCGCTTTTTGAAGATGGGGAAGCACCTATCTACTATCCGTCAACGATGGGAACAAAATCCGCGCATCTTCAATGAATTGATCCGCGAGCGGCTCCTTGACAATCCGCATCGGTTAACGACCATCCTTACTCCTGATCCAGATATGCAGGCAAGGCTTGATGCTAATGTGAATGAACGTCTTAAAGCAATTCGCGCGCAACTCACTGATGAACAGATGAAACAGATTGCTGCTGATGCCGCGGAACTGGAACGTCTTAATGGGCAGCCCAACTCACCAGAAGATTTAGCGAAGTTGCCACAACTGAGTGTCTCTGAGCTGCCAAAAGAACCCCTACACATTCCTACAACTGTTGAGACGGTTAGTGGATGTACGCTGCTTCGGAACGACATTTTTTCAAACGGTGTGAACTACCTTGTGCTAAATTTCGATTTACAAGGGTTACCGCAACACCTTTGGCAGCATTTACCCAGATACACCGATGCTATCAGTAAACTCGGTGCCGGAAATATAAATTACGAACAGATGGCGCAGCGTACCGCAGCCGCTACTGGTGGATTAGAATGTTCTCCCAACTTTAGCACACATGCCCTTAACGCTAACCAACCTGTGTGGAACATGCAGTTTCGACTCAAATCACTTGACGGAAAAATGGAGGTTGCCTTAGACGTTTTGCACGATCTGGTTTTTGATGTGAACCCACGTGATAAAGAACGTCTCTACAACGTGCTCAGTCAAGCAGTCGTAGGCTATCAGAATCAGATACACGGCTATCGCGGTCCAAGTATTGCCGATCATCACGCTGCTCGCTGGTTTTCATCACAGGCGCATCTTTCAGAAATCGTCTTCGGGGTGTCACAATTTCGCACGAGTGAAATGCTGCTTAACCGTTTTGATGATTCTTATGAGGAGCTTAGCAGTTCCATTGAACAGATCCGAGATTTCCTGTTAGTCCAAGGTCGCGTCACTGCAAGTTTTACCGGTTCTGACGCAGCTTTTGAGGTGTTTCAAGGACGATTCGCCGCATGGATCGCGGACATGCGTGATGAACCGCTGGCTTCAGTAGTGCCAACAGATTTTAAACCTTTTGATACACGACCACGTGAAGGATTGGCGGCTCCTATTCAAGTAGCACACTGCACCCAGGCGATGCCAGCACCACACTACTCGCATCCGGATTCAATCCTCTTGACCATCGGTTCACATATCCTGATGTTTGATTATATGTTACCCGAAATCCGGCTCAAAGGCAATGCCTACATTGGTGCTTTTACATATAATCCATTTGAATCCTTGATCTATCAAGGCTCGCAATTTGACCCGCACGTTGCCCGAACACTCAACGTTTTCGCCCATATCATTGACTATGTTAAACGGATAGAGTGGACGCAATCGGATATTGATAAGGCTATTATTGCAACAGCGTCGGATTACCAAAAAACAATCCGACCCGGGCAAGCCTCAACGGATGCCCTTACGCATCATCTCATAGGACAGACGCACGAGATGATCGAAGAAAAATATGCCCAACTTCGACGCGCAACCCCCAAGGAGGTAAAACGCGCGCTGCTTCAAGTCCTTGAAGAAAATCGGGACAAAGCCTCAATTTGTGTTATCGCGAGTCGTGAGAAATTAGAAGCCGAAAATCAGAGGATGACGCAACCGCTTCACATCGAAAATGTTTTTGAGTAGAGTCGGGTTCACTTCACAAAGTAGCCCCATTGAAACAGGCATATACACCGAACGATTTAACGCAGTAGGTCTACTACGCTCTATTCCAGAAATAGTTCGCAGGGATGCAAGCCGATGTTTAAGTCATTGTTGTTACCAAGACTACTTAACATACGTTGAAAAATTACTTGACTTTAATGGGATTTTCTGATAGAATTGTAGGAATACTTAACAAGGAGTACCATAAATGGAACTAACTTTTGAAAAAGATGATCTCTTACATTCTTTGCAAATCCTACAAGGTGTCGCGAGTGGACGTAGTACCTTACCAATTCTTTCAAACGTCCTTATCCAAGCTGCAGATGGAAAAATTGAGTGTGTCGCCACGGACCTGGAAATCGGGATTAAGATTAGGGTGGAAGGTGTCATCCAAGAAGATGGTGCAATCACTGTCTCTGCCAAAAAATTGGCTGACATCGTCAAAGAATTACCTACCGACAAAACTATACACCTCGTAACCACAGCAAATAATCGTGTTGAAATCACCTGTGGCGACGGCGTTTATAAGATTATTGGACTCTCGGACGAAGAGTTTCCGCAATTGCCTTCCGTTGATGGACATTCACTGACGATTGAAGGCGAAACGCTACGCGCTGTTCTTCGTAGAACTGAATTCGCCGCAGCGACAGATGATGTGCGTTACTTCCTAAACGGTCTCTATTTTAGTTTCCTTGAAGATAGAACCGAAGTTGTCGCTACTGATTTTGTCCAACTCGCACTCGCGCGATGCGAAGCGTTCAATACCCCAGAGAACATAGACGGGTTCATCGTTCCACTGAAAGCCGTTAAAGAGATTGAACGCACCTTCGCTGTGTCTGATAAAGTGCAGGTCTCAATTCTTGAAAACCAGATTCTCTTCGCCGATGAGCATGCGACCTTAACCACACGCCTCGTGGAGGGCGACTATCCGAAATATCAAGAAGTCATCCCAAAATCTATGGAAGGCAGTGCAGTCGTCTCCAAAGAACAACTGCTACATGCAACCCGGCGCGTGGCACTCTTATCGAATCCGAAGAGTTATTGTATCTGCTTGGAGATCAATTCTGAACAGATTCAGGTTTCAACGCAGGCACCGGAATTAGGCGAAGCACACGAGACACTTCCTGTGGAGTCCTGTACTGGAGATATCCGATTCGGCATTGATGCACGTTTGCTGGTAGAAACGCTGGCACACATCGAAACGGAGTCGGTTGCGATAGAATTCACAAGCGAAGTGAAGCCTATAACCTTTAAACCGATTGATACGGGAGGACATATTTGTCTTGTCGTGCCAATGCGCTTGGAAACTTAAGGCACGAAACCTACAAACATTACTTTCCGACTGCAAGGGAGGTTAATCTTTATTCAAACCGGTGAACGGATGAGTCCCTCCCTAAGCAGCACGCCCCGTGTGCAACAGGTCCGGTTTGGTGTTACAGAGAGGTACCGAACCGATTCAACGCGGGGAGGTCTACCAACCCTATTCCAGAAAGAGTCCACAAGGATTCAAGCAAGTATCTAAGTTAATATTGCTACCGAAACCACTTAACATCAGTTGCAAAGCACTTGACTTTAATCGGTCTTTTCTGGTAAAATTGCAGAAATGCTTAAGTAAGGAGAATGGCATGGAACTAACCTTTGAAAAAGATGACCTCTTGCATTCCCTGCAAGTCCTACAAGGGGTCGCGAGTGGACGCAGTACCCTACCGATTCTTTCAAATGTCCTGATTGAAGCTGCAGATGGAAAAATTGCGTGTATCGCCACGGATCTCGAAATCGGGATTAAGATTAGGGTGGAAGGTATCATTGAAGAAGATGGCGCAATCACTGTCTCTGCCAAAAAACTGGCTGACATTGTCAAAGAACTGCCAGAAAATAAAACCATACACCTCGTAACCACGGCAAATGATCGCGTTGAAATCACTTGCGGCGACGGTGTTTACAAAATTATCGGACTCCCCGACGAGGAGTTTCCGCAGTTACCCTCCATTGATGGACATTCACTGACGATCGAAGGCGAAACTTTACGCACTGTCCTCCGTAGAACCGAATTCGCCGCAGCGACCGACGATGTGCGTTACTTCCTAAACGGTCTCTATTTTAGTTTCCTTGAAGATAGCACCGAAGTCGTCGCTACGGATGGCGTATCGCTTGCACTCGCGCAATGCGAAGCGTTCACGGTTCCAGAGAATATAGAAGGGTTCATCGTTCCACTGAAAGCCATTAAAGAGGTAGAACGCACTTTTGCTGACTCCGAACAGGTGCAGGTCTCAATTTTTGAAAACCAGATTCTCTTCGCCGATGAGAACGCCACCTTAACCACACGCCTTGTAGAGGGGGATTATCCGAAATATCAGGGACTCATCCCGAAATCCTCAACAGGCAGAGCAGTTGTCTCTAAAGAACAACTCCTCCACGCGACACGACGCGTCGCATTGCTATCAAATCCGAAGAATTATTGTATCTGTTTGGAGATCGATCCTGAGCAGATCCAGATTTCAACGCAGACACCGGAAGTAGGTGAGGCATACGAGACGGTGCCTGTTAAATCTTGTACTGGACGTGAACGGATTGGGATTGATGCGCGCTATCTGATAGAGACGCTGGCACATATCGAAACAGAATCAATCGCGATAGAATTTACAAGTGCAGTGACCACAGTAGCCTTTAAACCGATCGGCGACGAAGGACATATTTGTCTTATATACCCGATGCGTTTGGAATCTTAAATCTGAACCACAAAATAACTTGACAACCCATTGCTTTTATGGTATTATTATATAGTCCGATGCCGAGATAGCTCAGTCGGTAGAGCAGAGGACTGAAAATCCTTGTGTCGGCAGTTCGATTCTGCCTCTCGGCATTTCTCTCCAATCGCAATAGTTTGCTAAGCCGGTGTAGCTCAGGGGAAGAGCAACTGATTCGTAATCAGTAGGTCGGAGGTTCAAATCCTCTCATCGGCTTTCTGTTTCGGGTACCGTATGGAGAAAAAAGAACAACAACAATTTATTGACGATCTTATTGAGTTCTTTGGGACTACCATCATTAGTGCCAAAGCATTAGAGAGAGCGTTGAAAGCAATAATCCCTCGTTTGCCTGTAAGGTTAGTGCCATTCTGGCCATTCTTGCTGTTAGCACTTGAAATCGCTAAACTGTTATACAAACATCGTAAAGAAATTAGGGATACTATCGGTACTTTAACGAAACAGGTTTCAAACGAGGTTAGAAAGGGAACTGACAGCATAGCAGATACCTTTTCTCCTCTCCCTAAGAAGATAGGGCGGAAGTTGAGTCGTTGGTTGGAGTATTTACCAGTCGCGCTTGAGATTGCTAAGGCATCTTACGAAAAAAATAGTGAAAAAGTTGGTAATTTCACAGCTCCACTTCCAAGCAAGGTTAAAAAGAAAATTGGTAGGATAGTTAAAAAGAGAATTGGTTAGGATATTATAATCCAATGACCCTCATTCTTCCATTTTTTCAGCAGCAATCTCCTCTTCAAGCGATTTGATATTCGCTAAAACAGTCGGATGGGGTTCAATCTCATATACCTTCCGGTACATTTCAAGTGCCTTCGCGTTATCCCGAAGGAAACTGCCATAAATTTCAGCCATCCGTTCCCACGCGCGCACCTCTTGTGGATCAAGTTCTACAATGCGTTCGTAGGCTCGAAGTGCGTTCGCATACCCACGCGTTTCAATATCCTCTCGCTCAAGCGCAGCCGCACGCACAAGCCATAAACGAACAAGATCGCCTACAATTTCATCCATTCCCGGACGTTTTTCAAGTGCCTGCTCGAGAACAAGAATTGATTCCGACTCAAGTCGGCTCACCTCAGCCAAGTCTTCATCGGTGAATTCCCGATCCAAGAATTGATAGCCTTGGAGCATTTTGCTGTATGTCCTCGACAATTGAAGGCGAGCAAGGATGCCAATAGGTGCTTTTTCAGACGCTATATCTCGGAATTCAGGGTCATTGTCAATCGCTTGTTTGTAGTGCTCAACTGCTTGCGGATACTGTCTATTTCCCTGATAGAGGACACCGAGCAGGTAATGTGCTTCAGCGTTGCCTGGGTCACTTTCGAGCACCGCCAAGAATTCTTGCGTGGCTTGTGCTAACAACTCATCATCTAAGCCTTCATCGCGAAGCAGCTTGCCACGTAAAAGACGCACATCGGCATGATCCGGCTGAATGCGTGCTGCGTGCTCCAAGCGCGCCTTCGCATCTTTCAGCCAATTGCTCTGAGAATAGATTTCGGCGATGCGGAGGTTCGCATGCAAACGGACCTCTGCACTTGTCTGTAATACCCCGTTTACCGAGACCTCCTGCTCTTTTCCGGCGGTCTCCAACGCTTGTAATGCTCGCCAGTAGAACAGTGCTGCATCGACGAGGTCCTGTTCCGCAAAGAGTGTGTCTGCCTTTTCAATAAATGTCCCCGCTTGTGATACGGGTGGCGATTCGAGTTCGGCACTGCCACGACGAATATAGAGTGAGGCAAGCACAATAAAACCGATTACTGCTAATACCTCTGCATAAAAAAGCCAACTGCGTAAGGAAAATAGAGATTTAGTGTTAAATGGCATGTTAATTTTTTCTCCTTGAACTGAAACACAAACAACCCAAACTATATACTACAGGACTTACGCACTTTTCCATAATAACGGGCGTATGACGCACTGCAGGCGGGGTTTTAAACCCCGCCTGCATTAGAGGCTGCGTAAGTCCTATACTATTGTCTACCGTTCTCAATCTCATCAAGAATGCCGAGCATCTTCTCGGCATCAACGAAGCCGGTGAACCGCTTAAGAGTGACACCATCAGCATCGGTGAAAATGACGACTGGCAATCCAGGAATCTCATATTTCTCGGTGAGTGCTTTCGTCGTTTCGGAGGTGCGGGTGAAATCAAGTTTGACATTGACATAATCAGCGAGTCTCGCGGCAACAGCGGGATCCGCATACGTCAGGTGATCAAGTTCTTTACACGCAGCACACCAAGAGGCATAAAAATCGAGCATTACGAGTTTGTCCTCTCGCTTCGCGATTTCAAATCCCTCTGCTTCATCATAAACCCAATCAAGATGGGGACCCGCGGGTTGTTGGATACCACCCACAAACATATAGGCACCGAGTACTGCTAACAAGAGACCACAGGCTTTCTGGAATTTCACACGTCCGGGGATGCCACTGAAACGTTGGGTTAATTTTCCGAGCCATAATCCAACGAGGACTAACCCACCAGCGATGCCGAAAAATGGCAGCGAGTTCTGGAGGAAGCTCTGTAAGACCGGAAATACATCTTTAAGAAAGTAGAGTGCCATTGTGATAATAGCAACACCGAAGATGTTCTCCAAAACATACATCCATCCACCCGAACGGGGTAGTGCAGAAAGCAGTCCAGAAAAGGTCCCTATACCGATAAAGAGGAGTCCCATGCCGAGTGCATAAGTGAACATGAGCCAGAATCCGAGGAACAGACTCCCCGTTGTCGCTATATAAGTTAGCACTACCGCTAACGCCGGTCCTGTGCAAGGCGCGGCGATCACGCCAGCGACTGTTCCCATCGCGAACGCACCTGCGAACCCGGTACCTCCGACGGTATTCAAACGATTTTGCACTGCGTATGGTAACCGAATCTCAAAAACGCCAAACATTGACAGTCCGAGGGTAACGAGAATTAAACTGATGAAACCGACCACCCACGGATTCGCCATTATTTGCCCGAAGACAGCACCTGTTGAAGCAACCGCGACACCTAGGATTGAATACATAACAACGATTCCGATGACATACACAACAGAGAGCAGGAAAGATTTGAATAGACCGGCAGACTCATTAGCACCGAAGATCGAAACAGTGATCGGTATAAGCGGATAAACGCACGGCGTTAAACTGGTCAAGATCCCCCCCGCAAACACGAGTAAGAACGCTAACCAAACCTGTCCACCGGAGAGGGCGCGCTCAAGGCTCCCTTCGTCACCAGTAGGCCCCGGCGGTGCCGCGAATTCAATATTAGCAAAAACCGTTTCATTAACGCGTCGAACTGTTTCCTCTATACCGACAATCTCAATAGGCACCGAAAAATCGAGGGTTTCGGGTAACAGACACTGTTCATCGTTACACGCCTGATATTGCAGCTGAAAATCCAACGTACTTAATCCAACTGGAGCCGTCTGGCTTAAGTCGGCTTGGATACCGATAGCGATGGTATCGTGATAGACGGGTGCCTCCCCGATTGATCCGAGTTTTAGCACATCACCTGCAGGATATACAACCTCTCCAAAAGTGAAATGCGGTACCTCAGGTAGGGTCACCTCGGTCGCGATAAACCCTTCCTTCGCTGGATTGGCGTTGACGTGCCAGCCTTTGGCAATCTCTACAACGACAGCAATCTGAAATTGACTTCCCGGTTGCACCTTGTCAAGTGAGAGATAATCTTTCACCGAGAGTTTCTCAACAGGTGCTTTTTCATCAAGCAGCAAATCTCCGAACTGTGCTTGTGTGCGAATCGGGAAAGTTATCGCGATAAGTGTTAACAGACTCCAGAATAGGTATTGATGGCGTTTGATGGTCCTTAACATGCGTAAATCCTCCGCAACTACCTCGGTTCAAGTACAATGCAGGGCAGAATCATCTCTTCAAGTGAAACACCACCGTGTTGGAAACTGCCTTGGAATATTTCTTTATAAACGTTGAACTGCCTATCATAAACAAAATAGGCGTCCTCTTTCGCGAGAACATAGTTCTTCCGAGCCGTTTTCCCCGGTAAGCGATACTCTTCTGGGTCTTTTATAATCCACCCGGCTTCAGGTGCACATGAGATGTTTCTGCCCTCTTTAAACCGAAGCCCAGCAGTGAGTTCGGCTTGGCTTGAAATCTTCGCAGCATTTTGACAACGTATCGAACCGTGGTCAGACGTTAAGATGACGGTTAAATCGCGTTCAGCAGCAATTCTGAATACTTCATAGAGCCGCGAATGCTGAAACCACGCGTGGACGAGTGTCCGGAATGCCGCTTCATCTGGAATCAGCTGCCGAAGTAAATCTACTTCATACCGTGTATGGGTCAGCATATCCAAGAAATCGACAACGAGTGCTGACAAACTGATCCTATCTGCGATGCTCAGCCAGTGCAAATATTGCATCTCCCCACGCACATCAAAGATTTTGAAGTAATGCGGGGGCGGTTTGAGAGGGATGCCGTGCCGCTCAAATTGCAAACGCAGAAGTTGTTTCTCATAGCGATTGATGCTCGTGTGTGTGTTATCGGGTTCTGCATACAGGTCTGGATATCTTTCAGCAAGTTCAAGGGGAAACAACCCACTAAAAATTGAGTTCCGAGCATAACGCGTCGCCGTCGGTACGATGGAATAATAATAGTCTGTCTTTATGTCAAACAGTGGATAAAGCAGCGGCTCAATTTTCAACCAGTGGTCGAGCCGCATACAATCCATAACGATAAATAATACCTGTTTCCCCGCCTGAATTTCAGGGATGACATATTTGTAAACGACATCCACAGACAAGGTCGGCGACGCTTTACCGACAAGCCAATGCTTATAGTTATCCTGAATATAGTTTCCAAACGCTGCGTTCGCTTCACGTTTCTCCGTTTCATGTATAGTTTTAAGCCCGTCAACATTATGTAAGGTATCAAGCCGAAGATCCCATTTAACGAGACGAACGTAAGTATCTATCCATGCTTGCCATTCGCTATCAGTGTCGTGTCCTTGTATTTCCCCATCGGAAATGCGCGCCCGATTAAAATTTTGGACGTACGCTTGCGGTGTATAGGCTTCCCGAACGCCCTGCTTTTGAAGCAAAAAGTCAAGTGATAATGCCAACTGTTTTGAAGAAGCCTTAACCTGAGCATTCTCTGACATCATGAAGATATTGCCAACATTATAAAGACTTGCTTGCTGCAGGACTTCCTGTCCATCCTCGTACGTGAGGAGAACGATCGGAATATGTGCATCCACATCCCGAATATACGCAAGTAGATTATCCGCTTGCATCGCTACATCGTAATTCAATAAGGCAGCGTGATATGTTTCATCTTTCAGTAAAGCAATGCCTTCAGCACCAGTGTCCGCTAAGGATACATCGTATCCTTCGTACTCCAAAAAACGAACATACGGTTTTGGTGTTATATATTTTTGTTTTTCACGATATGAATCTTCAGACTGTTCATTAGATTGCTTTACAGTAGTTATCTGATTATCAATCCACAGAATCCTCCATCTTTTTTCTTTCATGTTATACCCCCTTGGGTGCAGCTTGTAAGCCAAAATCCGCTTGACGAAAGCGCGACATGGGATCGCAAAGTGCACTTACTATCTTGATAAAACGAGCAATCCGCCGCTTTCCGATATTTTCGGGGTGCGCATCGTGAATTTTCAACAAAAAACAGCGTAAAAACTAAATACCAGAGACAAACCTCCCCGGGTTCAACAAACCCTTTGCATCAAATCTATCTTTAACCTGTTGCATTAAACCGAGCGTGTCTCCGACGGGCCCCCAAACGTCAATATGCTGTTTGAGTTCAAGTGGTGCGGTTTCTACGATAAGGTTTCCACGCCGCGCCGTTGCGGATTCACGCAGCTGCGTCAGTGTATTCGCAAGCATACGGCAATCTGTGTCAGAGGTAACAGGTATAGAGAGATATAATATGCCACTGCCGAGAAGTGCCATTATCTGGATATCACGCGCCCAACTTGCGTTCATAATTTGCGCAGTAAATTCGGCGATATCGGTGCGTTTCAGGTTCACTTTGACCATTACATTCTCGGTATCCCTGTTTGCAGCGGGGAATTCCCGAATGGTTTCCTCAAGGAGCACTCGCGATTCGCCTTCAGTAATTGTGACACCTAATGTGCTATTTTGTTCCATAATTCCCTGACCTTGTGCCAATTGCCATGCCACGGTTTCGGGATCCCCACTGAACCCGACGACCAATATAGGTTTCTTTTCATCGGTCTCTCCACTTCCCAAATCAGTATTGATGAATAGATTTACAAACATCGGTAGTGTCTGCGAACCTACAATGTTCAAACCCGTGTTAGCGGCACTTTGAACATTCTGAAAGTCTGCTGTGAGTATCGCTTCATGTGCCGGTATTGGTGACAACTTGAGCGTCACTTCGGTAATAATACCGAGCGTTCCAAAAGCACCGATATAGAGTTTGTTGAGATCATAGCCCGCAACATTTTTTACCACTTTACCGCCGCTTTTCACGACAGTCCCGTTCGCGTGAAGGACGCGTAACCCCAAGACCTGATTCCGAGCAGCCCCGTATCGCATACGGAGCGATCCACTCGCATTCGTTGCGACAATCCCGCCGAGGGTGCATTGGTTTGCATGTGGTGGATCCAACGCAAGATACTGTCGATGCTGTGCCAACTCGGTCTGCAGAGCGGCTAAAGGGATACCTGCCTCCACTGTGACGGTTAGATCCGCCGGTTCATACTCTATCACATTGTTTAGACGGGTTGTCGCCAGCACGAGATCTACTTTCTGCGGTAGATTTCCGATGCCGAGTTTCGTGCCAGCACCCGCAGGCACAACCGATAAATCCGCTTTCGCCGCAAATTGGAGGACATCTTGCATTTCCTGAATGGACGCTGGTAAAACGACTGCTTTCGGAACATATCCATCAAAAGCGTAAGCGGCAACCTGCGCCTCTGGAAGGATACCAGATTCTCCAACAATATGTTTAAGTTCATCGTGCAAGGCACGCGAATTCTCCATATACTTCTCTTTCTTCCTCACGATGGTAAACAGTTATGTTTCGGATTTCTTGATACCAATCTGTATCTCAAATCCTTCAATGTTTTCAGTCTGTATAGGTTGAATAGGTGCCTGGTAGATAGGTGAATCTTCTAAACGTTTCACGCTCCGCTCAAGTAGAGATAACCGTGAATTAACTTTTCCGAACTCTCGAACAATCCATATTATGCCACCTACTATAGCAAGGAATATAGGGACTCCTGCTGCAAGCAAAGCAATTATTATTTCTGTCTTCATCACTACTCTAACCTTCCACATTAACTTGGTCAAGGTTGACGTTAATCTGTCTTGTCCAGTACTCTCCGGATTTGCTATCAAGGTACTCCACTTTGTCTCCAGTGCTTGAGATACTACCTGTAGAATTAAATTTATGTCCTAAAGCAGAGCCAAAAGTGTCAATAAATCGTTCGTAACTATGGGTCGGAATAACAGGTAGTGTGTCTGTCTTACTGATAATGATGCGAATAGAAAACTCGCTGTCCGCCACATGTTCAATAGACTCGACTTCGGTCACGTTCTGGAGTAAATCTCGAATCGTGTTGATAACATCATCTTTAGAATAGGTTTTCATTTAGAAATTCCTCAAGGCATCGGGTTTCAAACCGAGTTTCTCGTAAGATTCAGCAGTCGGGAAAATCTTACCCGGGTTGCAAAGGCCTGTGGGATTAAAAATATCTTTGACAGTCGCCATCACCTGTAAATCAGCGGGACTGAAAATCAGCGGCATATAGTCCATCTTCTCAACACCGATACCGTGCTCTCCCGTGATTGTGCCACCGACTTCGGCACATACGGAAAGAATCTCCATGTTAACATGCTCTACGCGCTCACACTGGTCAGCATCACGCTCGTTAAAGAGGACAATCGGATGGATATTACCGTCGCCTGCGTGGAAGACATTCGCGATCGGGATCTGATACTTCTCGGAGATTTCCGAGATCCGCCGTAGCACTTTCGGCAGCGTTGTCCGCGGCACGACGCCATCTTGGGTGATATAGTTCGGTGCGAGTCGTCCGAATGAGCCGAACGCGCTCTTCCGTGCCTTCCAAAGCTGCTGCCGTTCCGCCTCATCTTTGGCGTAATCCACCTCCCGTGCGTTGTGCTGTTTAAAGATTTCTAATATCTGGTCGGTTTGGTTCTGCATGCCCACCTCAATGCCATCAAGTTCCACAATCAAGATGGCTTCAGCATCGAGCGGAAAACCGAACGCAAACGCCTCCTCCAAAGCACGGATAACGAGGCTATCCATCATTTCGAGTGCAGCTGGGATAATACCTTCACCGATAATCGTCGAAACGGCGTTTGAAGCATCGTCCATCGTTTCAAAGACCGCAAGTGCAGTCTGATATGCTTGCGGATTGCGGGTGAGACGCACGACTGCTTTCGTCACAATCCCGAACGTGCCTTCGGAACCGATCATCACGCCGCGGAGGTCGTAGCCGGGTGTTTCCTCAACGGTTCCGCCGAGTTCAATAATTTCACCATCGGGTAAAACGACCTCCAATCCGAGCACATGGTCAGAAGTAACGCCGTATTTCAAGGTATGCGGTCCGCCAGAATTTTCGGCGATATTCCCGCCTATTGTGCACGCCTTTTGGCTTGACGGATCGGGGGCATAGTGATACCCCTTGCTTTGCACAGCCTGCGTCAACAACAGATTCACGACCCCCGGTTCAACGACGGCGCGTTCATTTTCAAGGTCTATCTCTAAGATACGGTCCATCCGATTGAGAGCAATGATAATCCCACCTTGAACAGAGAGCATACCGCCACTCAAGCCGGTGCCACCGCCGCGCGCAATGAACGGCGCGTCGTACTTGTTCGCCAACTTTACGATATCCGACACCTGTTGCGCCGTATCCGCGAAGACGACGACATCTGGCATCGCCTTGAAAGAGGGCGCGGCATCGCATTCATACACGGACAGCGCAGTCGCATCTGTCAAAACATTCTTAGGACCGAGGCGTTCAGAGAGGTCAGCAATAAGTTGTTCTTTCTGGTGCATAGTCTATTTCCTTTGGAGGCATAATTCTTAGATTCACGACTTTATACTAGATTACCACAATTTCAGTCGAATGTCCAGTTAGAAATCTATCATCACAATTTCAATCGAATACCAATTTGAAAACTGATAACCGGGCCTAAAAATTTCTATTTGCGAGCGCAGCTTACAAAATGTTATAATACTGAAAGTCTACGCAGTCTATTGTCAGAACCGTCAGAAGAAAAAATGAAGGAGATAAAATGCGGCAATTGATATTAATTTTAGCACTTACCTATTCAATCGTTGGGATTTTATCGCAAGTTTCCGTCGCTGAGATTGATCCAGAAACCGCTGTCGGTGTTTGGCTGTTTGATGAGGGTGGCGGCAATGAAACGAAAGATGCCTCTGGAAATAACCATGATGGTACAATCAACGGTGCGAAATGGAAAGATGGTAAATTCGGCAAGGCACTTGAATTTGATGGTGGTCAGTGGGTCACAATCGAGTCAACACCGGAACTACAAGTTGGCGAAGAACTTACCATGATGGCATGGTTTTTTGCTACAGATATTGGTGACTGGAGACAACTCATCGCGAAAAGCAACGAGTATCTCCTACGCATTGATCCGCCAGGGGAAGGCAACAAGATGTCAGCATTTGTCAAACCCGGTGGAAGTTGGGAACCGAGAGCCTCCGCACATGTCCCTGATGAAAAAAAATGGATCCATTTCGCAGCGACTTACGACAGCAACGCGAAAAACGAGCAGCTCGTTGTGTACGTGAATGGTAAGCGAGCAGGTGTGAGCACACGTCCGGGAGACATTGCTGTGACGGGAAACGCCGTTGAGATCGGCAGATGGGGTGGCGGTTCATATTTCGTCGGTATCATTGATGAAGCCGCCATTTTTAACACCGTCCTTAGCGAAGACGACCTGACAACCATCGCGGAGCACGGATTGGCGAAAGCACTTGGTGGGCTGGCTGTTGCGCCGACGAACAAATTGGCAACAACTTGGGCAACCCTTAAGGCAGACCGATAATTTACAATCATCGCAAATGCGTTGTCGTATAATTCCACATTTCTATTGGGTTCTCTTTATTTTTTAACTATAATATCACGCAGTATGTTATAATGGTTTAAACCAAAAGGAGGATCACTATGCGAATTACGATTTTTGTATGCGGAGTCCTGATATTCAGTCTTGCTGGGGCAGTGTCTGCTGGTATATGGACAGACCCTTTTGATGGCACCGAGCTTGCTGAAGGATGGGAATTCCGTGACCATAATACGAAGCAAACGACCTTTGAAGTTAAAGATGGTTTCCTACAAATGACGAACCCGAAAGGCGGTTGGGGGCATACCACGCCAGACAAACCGATGGTTGAACGAGAGGTCCCAAAGAGTGCCGCCAAGAACATAACGGTGAGTGGGATCTTCTCTACTGAACCTGACAAACCTGCAAATGCATGGATCGGCATCTTCCTTTATAGCGATGACGATCTGAACTACGCCTGTTTCTTATTTGGCGGTGAAGCTAACCAACCCCAAAAAACGCTTATTGGGAGTATGGTCCAAGCCAATTGGCAAGATAAGGGACATTTCCAAACCGGCTTTGATGTTCCCCTTCATCTTAAGATTGTCAAAGAGGGCGATGTTTTCTCGGGTTACTACCGAGAGAACGAAAAAGATGAGTGGGAACTCTCTGGTGGCAAAACGTGGAACCATAAGTTTGATGTAGAACGGGTTGGTATCGGTTTTATGAACAATTGGGGTGGTCAAACCGTTACATTTCTTGTGGATACACTCTCTATTGATGGCGAAGGGATAAAGCCGTTTGCAGTGGATCCAGAAGATAAATTGGCAACAACATGGGGTCATCTCAAATCGAACCAATAACCGCAAATTTAAAATAGGGTGGTGTTAGCACCACCCTTAAATCTGTTTTCAGAAAAAACAACCGCTTATGCCTAAAGGTAACATAAAGAACAAGGAGAAACGCCACCGTTATGTCCATCCCCAAAATATCCGTAAATAACCCGGTCTTAGCGAATATGTTAATGATCATAATCATCGCATTTGGGTTGTATGCATGGATAAACCTGCCACGAGAGCTCACACCAGAAATCGCCTTGCAGAGCGTAACCGTGACAACACTATATCCGGGTGCCTCTCCAGAAGAGGTTGAAAAACTCATATCTGCCCCCATTGAAGACGCAATAGAGGAAAATGTTAACAAAATTAATCTGATGCTCTCCAACTCTTCGGAAGGTAGGTCTATCATCTCTGTGGATTTTGAAGAGATGAGTGATCGGGATTTCGACAAGGAACTTGAGAATCTCCGTACTGCCGTAGATCAGGTGAATGACCTACCCGAAGAGATCTTAGATGACCCAAAGGTCCAAGAACTCGATGTCTCATCCGGTTTCCCGATGTTGACGGTCGTTGTCGGTGGGAACATTTCAGAAAAGCAGATGCGGGATGTGGCTGAAAACCTCAAAGACGAAATCTTGGACATCAAAAATATTGCGTCCGTTCAGATAGCAGGTTTCCGTGAGAGAGAAATATGGGTTGAAGTGGACCCGGATCGTCTGCAGGCGTATCAGCTTCCCATCTCAGCAGTCATCACTGCGCTTGGCGCGAGCAACTTAAACCTTCCCGCCGGTACAATGGAACTCGGCGATACAGAGTTCATGGTCCGTACAATGGGTGAATTCACCCATCCAGACACGATTAGAGACACGATCATCGTCGTTCAACCGACTGGTACCCCGCTGCGCCTCAGTGATGTCGCCGCCGTTTCGGACACCTACGAAGATGCCAGAACCCTGTCTCGGATCAATGGGAAACCCTCCATCAGCCTGAGTGTTCAAAAGAAGTCGGAAGGGAACACGATCGCGTTAGTCGCTAAACTTCGGAAACTGGTTGCAAAACGGAGGGTTGACCTTCCAGAAGGTGCCGAATTGACAGCTGTCAACGACTATTCGGTTATTCTCAAAGAGCGGTTAGGAATTCTTGAAACAAATGCGTTCTTCGGTTTGGTGTTGGTTGTGTTGATGCTCCTCGTATTTATCGGGTGGCGGAATGCTGTGTTCGCGGCACTTGGCATACCGGTTGCTTTCATGGCGACCTTCTGGTTTATGTCTATGACTGGATACACACTTAGTGGTGTTTCCCTATTCGGACTCATTTTAGTCGTTGGAATTGTTGTAGACGATGCTATTGTTGTCATAGAAAACACCTATCGGCACATTGAGGCAGGGGCATCTCCGAAAGTGGCAGCCATTCGCGGTGCAGAAGAGGTTGGCTGGCCCGTTTTAGCTGCCAGTCTGACGACAATTTGTGCATTTGGTCCCTTGATGTTTATGTCGGGAGTCTCCGGGCAGTTTATGCGGGTTGTGCCAATTATGGCGATTCTCGTTTTGATCGCTTCCCTTTTTGAAGTCTTCGTGATTTTACCCGCACACGTCTCTGAGTGGGGAAAAGCCAGAATCCAGACAGGCCGCAGCAGGTTTGACCGTCTTCGGACGCGATCTCAAGATGCCTTTACCGCGAGTATTCGCGTTGTGGGTTTCCTTACGTGGTTCGGCATGTTTTTTGATCTCATCAGGAACCGATACGTTAGAATCCTGAAAACAACCATCCGACACCGGTATGCCTTTGTCGGGAGTGTTCTCTGGATTGGCTTGTTTGCGTGCGTCGGGGCATTTTTTGTTCTTGACAAGGAGCTCTTCCCGGGTGAAGATTTTCCGCAATTCTATGTCAAAGCCGAAATGCCGCCCTCTTATGGCATGCAAGAAACAACCGCGATTATCGCGCAGATCGAAGCAGCTGCCAAAAAACTTCCATCAAGCGAAGTCGCTGCAATCGTTAGCAACGTCGGGGTACACACACCGACTTCGGGTTTGTTGGAAGGTGTTACCTACGGTTCAAATTTCGGTGAAGTGATTATCGAACTTACCCCCAAACAGGAACGTACACGGGGGGTTGATGAAATCATCGCATCAATGCGAGTAGAAACGGCAACAATTAGTGGAATTGAGCAGTTGAATTACATCACACAAGAAGGTGGACCTCCTTCAGGGCAAGACGTGGAAGTCAAGGTAAAGGGACCAAGATTTGAGGAGCTCGTGAAACTCTCCGACGGACTTAAGGGAACGCTGCATCAGATGGATGGCGTTTACGACATCCGAGACGACTTTCGCACCGGTAAATCTGAACTCCGAATATACCTGAAGCCTGAGAAAGCACACCAATACGGGTTAACGACCTTCCAAATCGCACAAACTGTCCGGACGGCTATTGAGGGTGCCAAAGCCACAACCTACCGAGAAGCAGACGAGGCAATTGACATCATCGTCAAATACAAGGAAGACACGCTCGGAAACCTCACAGCACTCAACAACCTGCTGATTGCAACGCCTACCGGTGCTATTGTTCCGCTCAAGGATGTCGCAGATATAATAGAAGAAAAGGGATACTCAGATATCCGTCGCTTCGATGGCGAACGGGCGATTACGGTTTCCGCATCCGTAGATAGGCAGAAAACAACGCCTTTTAAAGTAAATCAGGCGTTAATTGGCACATTCGCCAATATGGAAACTTTATATCCCGGATACCAACTCGACTTCCGAGGGCTTTTTGATGAGATTAGAAACTCCTTTGCAGAATTGTGGAAGTTGTTCATCGTTGGGTTGTTGTTAATCTATGTGGTATTAGGTGCACAATTCAAGTCGTTTATACAACCGATCATTATTATGTTCGCTGTTCCGTTCGGGATGATAGGTGCGATGGTTGGGCTTCTCCTTTCCAATGCAACGCTTAGCATCGTCGCTATGTTCGGGATCGTCGCGCTCTCAGGAATTGTGGTCAACGATTCCATTGTCCTTATTGATTTCATCAACAAGTACCGGGAAAACGGTCATAACAAATGGTATGCGATTCTGAAAGGGGGGAGTGTTCGACTGCGTCCGATTATCCTCACCTCACTGACGACAATTATCGGACTCATTCCGATGGCAGTCGGGCTTGGCGGTAAATCGCCTATCTGGATGCCGATGGCGTATACCATCATCTTCGGGCTCGCGCTCGCAACCACGATGACGCTGTTTGTGATGCCCGCACTTTATGCAATCACGACAGACCTACGCGGTTTGGTTCTGAAAAATCCAGAGGCGCGGTTCCAAACCGTTTCAGATGAAGACTTGTTAAGTGCCGCAGTCCCAGCAGATGATTAAATAAAGTAATAGGGTGAGGTTTCTGACCTCACCCTATGCAGTGTTTTTACCCTCTGTGAAACGGAAGATCTATAGTATAAATACTAAGCTTCAGTGTCCGACACAGCAAAATTCTCGCACCATGTCTATTCCCAAGCTGTCTGTGAACAACCCTGTTTTAGCGAATCTCCTGATGATTATAATCATCATTTTTGGGTTGTACGCATGGACGAACCTACCGCGGGAACTCACCCCAGAAGTCTCAGTACAGAGCGCGTTTGTGACAACGCTATATCCCGGAGCATCCCCTGAAGAAGTTGAAATGCTTGTCACTGCTCCTATTGAAGGTGCTATTGAGGAGAACGTCAACAAAATTGACCTATTGTTTTCTACCTCTTCAGAGGGGCGTTCTGTTATCTTCGTCGATTTTGAGGAGATAAGCGACCGGGATTTTGACAAGGAACTTGAAAACCTACGCACCACTGTTGAACAGGTAAATGAGTTGCCAGAGGAGATTTTAGATGATCCGAGGGTCCAAGAATTTGATATCTCATTTGGTTTTCCGATTTTGACGGTTGTTGTAGGCGGAAATATTGCGGAAACGCAGATGCGGGATATTGCTGAAAATCTCAAAGATGAAATCTCGGACATCAAAAACATTGCCTCTGTCCGAATGGCAGGTTTCCGTGAGCGGGAAATATGGATTGAGGTGAACCCTGATCGATTGAAGGCGTATCGACTCCCAATTTCAGCGGTTATTACCGCGCTCGGAACAAACAACTTGAATCTCCCCGCTGGCACAATGGAACTGGGAGGGACAGAATTCATGATCCGAACGATGGGGGAATTCACCGATTTGGACACTATTGGCGAAACGCTCATCACTGTTCAACCGATAGGTACGCTTCTCCGTCTGAAAGATGTTGCAACGATCTCTGACACCTATGAAGAGGTGCGAACGCTATCGCGAATTGATGGACAACCTTCGATTAGCCTGAGTGTGCAAAAGAAAACTGAGGGAAACACAATTGCATTAGTTGCTAAACTTCGAGAATTAGTCGACAATCGGCGAACGGATCTCCCTGAGGGTGCTGAGTTGACGGTTGTTAATGACTATTCCGTTGTTCTCAAAGAACGATTGGGAATTCTTGAAACAAATGCGTTTTTCGGTTTGGTGCTTGTTG
>PYJC01000092.1 GCA_003635255.1 Candidatus Poribacteria bacterium
CCGACACGACTGCTTCTCTTGAGGACCTTGTGCGTGAATATGACCAACGCAGTGGAGCCCCGGAGAACTCCTTCTGCCAAGATTATCAGGCACTGTCTTTACGAAAATACCGGAAGGCAGGATTGATCGCACAGCAAGTTTTGCTTTTACTCGCTGAACTCGCCCATAACTTGATGATTTGGATGAAAGACTGGTTCATAGAGGCGGTGGAGACCCCTAAAGATGCTTCCGAGAAAACCAAAAACGCACACCGAAAGGCGACGGAGATGCTGAAAAGCCGAGGTCTGAAACGGTTGAGGAGAGACTTCTTGGCACTCCCAGGAAAAGTCTGCTTTGAAGGAAACCAGAAGGTCGTTGGTATACGCATCAGCCCTTTATATCCTTTCATACAGCACGTCTCCACTGCCTGCAAAGCACTTTTCCAACAATATGAAATGTTGGTACTATTGGACAAAACATAGGTAGTTTGATGTAAACGGATCTCGTTCCGTAAAGCCACAACCTAACAGATTATGCTACAAAAAAAGTTTAATCGGACGCTTATAATCCAAGGATTGATACTTACCATTGCTGCCATATTATCAACTCCCTTTATAGTTTAAAGACACAGTTTTGGAGAGAAAAGGTGCATCAGTGCCGAAATCGGCATGCACAGACTAACAGTCTATGCTACAGGTGGGAGATATATTCAGCACAAATCGTATAAATATGCCTCCAACGCTATCTTATAAAGACCATTTTTTTAAGCCCTTTTCGTGCAAAAAATGAAAAAAATGTCATAAATCATCCAAAATCGGCATGCACAGACTAACAGTCTATGCTACAGGTGGGAGATATATTCAGCACAAATCGTGTAAATATGCCTCCAACGCTATCTTGTCCAACACTATCTTATAAAGAGGATTTTTTTACCCTTTTCGTGCAAAAAATGAAAAAAATGTCATAAATCATCCAAAAATTGTGGAAAAGTCCCGTAGGTTGGGTTGAACGGTGTTCAGAAAGCAGATGTTGGTCTGCCAATACCGTCAAATCCAACTTGTCATCCTATACATCCAAAAACGTAGTGAAACCCAACTTGAGACCCCCCAGGTGCTCGGAAACCGCAAAGGCGTTGGGTTTCTCTGGGTTTTCTGTTTAGCGTGCCATCTATAGTGTGGATTGAGTCTTGTGTTAGTTTTCAGGGTTTTGGAGGTATCCGTTCAACCTAAGGGGAAACACCCAAGCAAAAACACCTACGGGACGATACGGTTTTTTCTAAAATTGACATCTATGGTGCGGTGGCAAACCGCACCATAGATGTCAATTTAGCGATTTTTCATGGCATTTGAGAATATTAGCTCTACAAATGCCGCCCCTCTGGGGCTTGGGTCCAGGGGAGCCAACACCTCTACACAGATGCCGTCCCTACGGGACTGAAGAGAGTTTTGAAGTCTTCAATGTTTCCGCGTGGAATCCGGTTCGGTTGGGAAACCGAACCTACCGGACCTGAGGACCGAGGCAATTATTTTCTCTTAAATTGACACTTATGGTTCGGTTCCAAACCGCACCTACCGGGCCTGGGGAAAGGTGTGTAAGTCCCGTTAAGATAACAAAGGATAGAATATCCTTCTATAATTAAAAGACACAATTTTGTGCGGAAAGGGTGCATGGTCTCTGAGGTATCTAAAAGTGCCTATATCAGGGCTGCGGAGAGAAAAAATTGACAAAAACGCGTGAACGCTTTACAATAGAAGAAAAAACAGAAGGTAGGAGAGAAAATGAAAATTGCAATATGCAACGAGATGTTTGAAGATTGGAAAATTGAGGATGTCTTTACATACGCGGCTGAACTCGGTTACGAGGCAGTTGAGATTGCGCCGTTTACCTTGGCAGATTCAGTGTTAGACATCAGTCAGTCGGAGCGGGCGCGTATCCGTAAAGCGGCGGAAGATGCGAAGATAGAGATTGCGGGACTTCACTGGCTGCTCGTCTCACCGCCGGGGTTGTACGTGAATCATCCGGATGCCGAGATTCGCGAGGAGACGCGGGACTATTTTCTTGCACTGGTAAATCTGTGTGCGGATTTGGGGGGCGAGGTCATGGTCATCGGTTCACCACAACAACGGAATGTGATGGACCCGCTGAGTTTTGACGAGGCGTGGGAGTACGCACGGGCAACTTTCTCAGAAAGTGCTGCGCTTGCAGGCGAGAGAGATGTCATGCTGTGTATGGAACCGTTGTCGAGTGATCAGACGAACTTTATTACGCACCCTGATAAAGCCGTTGAGATGGTGAGTGCTGTCAATCACCCAAATTTTCAGATGATTTTGGATGTGTGTAGTACCGCGAAAGAGGGAATAGATATGCCGACACAGATCCGTAAACACGCGCCGCACGTCGCGCATTTCCACTCCAATGACGATAACGGCTATCTCCCTGGTTCTGGCAATGTAGACTATCCACCGATCATTGAAGCCCTGAAAGAGATTTATTATAAGGGGTATGTCTCGACAGAGGTATTCGACTTCAAACCGGATCCGCAGACGATTGCGAAACAGAGTATCGAATTTGTGAAATCGCTACTGTAGGAGAGAATTGATGAACAGTACTATCCACAAGTGCTATACTGAATATACGACGCTTAGAAATGAGATGGAACGTTGGCTGAAACAGAGTATGTTGCTCGATCCGCCGGGTCCGAACGATGGTGGCGAGGACGAGGCAAACTATGCCCTGGCGTGGTTTCCACACTATCTCATCACTGGTGATGCGACTGTCCTGCAGCATTTTGATATGCTGAAGACAGCCCTGCTCGGTTGGGTGAAACGCGATTGCTTCCACGGTTATGAACCGAAAGCGGAGGCACATCACGGACCGGAACCGTTTCTGCTTTTCTTACCTCGCTATATCGGACTGGTACCTGAGGATACGGATGCCACTGACCTGTTGACAGATGCTGCGGAACATATCGGCAATTGGGTGCCGGATATCCCGCCGTGGTATGATTATGACCGAGATACATTTATCGGTTACAATATCGGTAGCCGAGATGTGGTGAACGACGAAAACAGTGCTTATGAGATGGCAGAACACTTCCGATTTATTCATATCGCGATCGCTGCGTATCGTGTGACGGGTGAAGAACGCTATCTGACGTGGGCGTTACGGTATGGTAGGAAGCGTGCGGAACGGCTCATCGCAGCACCCGATCCGATGCCGTTGGTTTGGACGCTTGATGGGGAAGGGCTTGATGCAGCCGCGGTTGACGCGAAGAATTTACATCGGCTTGTTGCGAGTACGCATCATATTCCGGGTGACCCACTTGCTGGTATTGAAGTGCTACTGGCTTCTGGTGCCATCTATGCATTAGGCGATCTCTATCTGCTATCTGGGGATGAGATATTCAAAACAGCGGCGAAACGCATCGTTGAACCGCTTGTTACATCGTTGGGTGATCCGTTTAATGATCCCGCGGCTGCGGCGTTGAGTTACTACCGCTGGATATTCGAGGATACTGGATTTGACGCTGCGATCCGTGCCGGATTAGAGGATTTGCCTGATGAACCACCAGAACTGCTGGCATTGGTCTTTCCACAAGAGACCCGTCGCCGGGAACCCGGTGTCGGGAAACGTTCAGATATGGCATATTGGGGGGAATGGTCGGACGACGGATCTGTGAAACCGATTCGGGAACCATCAACTGCTACGTTGACACTTGCTTATCAAGTAACAGGCGAGGCTGCTTACGCGATGCGAGCCCTGCGAAGTGCTGCGATGCGTTTGGGTATGGCACGACGTGTGTTGCGCGGTGGACGGGAACACGCCGATATGGGAGGCGCGGTCTGTTCGGTTGCGGCAGGACATGGACGGAATTGGGGGCAAGGTGCGGTTACAGCGTGTTATGGTCCGCTGCTTCTCGGCACGCGTGAAGTTCAGAGCGAAGTTACACAACTTTTGGAGATCCGACAGGGCAACAGACAAAACCACCCGCGAACGCTTCTCTCTTTAGTGCGCCCTCTTGTCAGTGAAGAGAAGCAAGCAGAGGTCGTTTTCTACAACGGCGGCGATTCACCGTTCACATTTTCATGGCGATTGCAAACCGATGAAGCGGCTGTGTGGCATACAATAACCCTCGACTCAGGTGAAGTGCAACGGACATAGGAACCTGTCTTTGCGTTCTTAATTCCCCAAATTCTGTGCAACGCGTACTAAATCAAGAATATTAACAATCCCGTCGCCATTCATATCAGCCTCTGGATTTGCCTCTCCAAAGTGAGAAGCGACAAAGGTGAGGTCCAAGATATTGATGACACCATCTTCATTTACATCATAAGGTTTTGTGGTTGGTACCAGATTGTAACTAACCAATTCAAAGACGATATCCTGACTTGTCTCAAATTTAACTGGACCGATATCCGGTGCGAGCCACTGATAGGACGTAGAACGACTTGATCCCAATGCAGCAGTAGTTTTTGTGAGTATCCTAATTTTCAGACAGTTCTCAAACGTGCCAGCGGGTGTAACCACATCTTCCATAGCAACGACTTCATTTGTACTTGAGACTGTAACGGTGCCCACCAGAGATACTTCTGTCTCTCCGAATGTTTCCCACACTTCTCCAACTTGAAGGATGGGCGGAAAAAAGATGGCAGGCGGTGAAAATTCGATACGCGATGTACCGAACACATCACCGAGTTCTGCGACAATTTTATGGAGTTTCATCCCTTCTTCATTGACCTCAACAAGGAACGTATTCGTATTAGCCGCGCTTGTTCCTAACACCTCTGTTATAATTTTAAGGGTGCGAAACTGTTCACCGTTGCGTTCTTCGTCGGGTGTCTCAAGCGTGTAAGTGATACGTTCGGCACCATCTGTGCTTTCCATGATCCAAGTATTCCCGATATCCGTGGGATGATAATTTTGTGCAGATGTTGTGCTAACGAAAGCACAGAGTATCGCAGCGATCAATACAGTGTTTCTAATCACTTGATTTCCCTTTTCTTAAGTGAGGCGTAGTTGCGAAATACGCCTGCGGTGTGCCAAAAAAACGCCCTGATGATGACATCAAGGCGTTTAATTGAATCGTGTTAATATTCGTGTCTCCTACTTGAGGATAACCATCCGTCGCGTTGCAGCGAAGTCTGCAGTCTGGAGCGTATAGAAATAGATACCGCTCGCCACGCGCTCGCCAGCTGCATTCTTGCCATCCCAATACGCTGCGGTTGAAGGGGTCATGTACGAACCTATCGGTTTCATGCCCAAATCCAGCGTACGCACCAGATGCCCCGCAACATTGTGAATATGGATTGATACTTCAGCCGATTTGCTCAACTGATACGGAATCCATGTTTCAGGGTTGAACGGGTTGGGGTAGTTCTGTGCGAGAATTGTGTCTTTTGGTCGCACGTCGCCGACAGTCAATTGCAGATTCAGGAATGCGTTGCGGATGTCAACGGTTGAAACGGTGCGCTGGAAGGGACCGGAGACGATATTCCCGCGTTCGTCATAAAGTGCGATTTCAAGTTTATCACCGGCTTCAACGACGCTCTTACGGGTAAGGTCTGCCCACACAGCGGCGGAACGTTTCGCATCACTTGTGACGTTCTCCGTAGCGATAATACCAGTGCGGAGGTTTTCCGCAACGAGAATGTAAGACGTGTCCGTTTCCATACCTCGGATAGCACTGGTGACAACAAACGCCCAGGTGTTTTTAGCGGTAGAAAGGGCAGGCGCAGCGGGGGCATCATCAGCGACTTTGGATTGATTATTCCACGCCGTACCGTTGAACGTTACCATCCCTCCGGTTGGTATATTGACGATATAACCTTGGCCGCCATCAATGCTAAATCCTGTCCCCTCATCAACAGTGGTGTAAGCAATAAAACTCTGAGTTCCCACATCCAATTGGATCACAAGGGTTGCCTCTAACATTTCTGCTAATGATTTTGCGGTATAAGGCTCTGCCGGCATCAATGGGATAGAAATCATGTTCAAACCGGGTTCAAGCGTGAGATCGAAACTGAAAGTTTCAGTTACCACGGGTTCTTCGACAGTTGGTTCCGCAGGTTCTTCAATCTCGGTTACCCCTTCAACAGTTTCTTCAGTGGTTTCCTCGGTAGTCTCCTCGGTTACCTCTTCAGTAGTTTCTTCAGTGGGTGGCGTATCCTCGGCAGGTGGTTCAACTAAGTTGTAACTTGCCAAGTCGAAAACAATGTCGTTTGTATCTTGGAATTTAACGGGACCCACATCGGGTGCAAGCCATAGGATCTCATGCTCACGGAGACGTTGAATTGCCGTTTCGGCTACTCGGTTAGTCTCCACCTTAACGCAGTCTTTGAATACGCCGATCGGCGTTTCAACGTCCTCAATTGCAACAACTTCTACAATGCTGGTAGTCGTCGCTGCTCCCACCAGTTTCAGTTCTGTTTCCGTCACAATCTCCCAGGTCTGTCCTAATGGTAGCGCGGCGGGGTAATTAATAACCGGTGGATCCCAAGTCGCCTCGGCGATGCCAAATGCCCCTCGGTCGAAGGCAACTTGATGTAGTAGAATCTCTCCATCTGCCTCAACGGTTACCCAGGACTTGTCGAAGGCAACCACGTCTGTTCCGACTGTCTCCTTAGCGACCTTCAGGAGGATAAGTTCCTCACCGTCAATAGTTTCGGGTCCCTCGAAGGTATAAGTGCGTTGTTCCGCACCGTCGGTACTCAAGAGAACCCAGGTATTGCCGACCGTCGACGGAAAATAATTTTGCGCTGTCGCTGTAAGTGCGAAACTACAGGCAATGCTTAAGACCAAGATTGACTTTAGTGAAAATATAAGTTTGGGAACTTTCATAATTTCAAACTCCTTTTTCAGTAAGTAAAATTATTTCTATGGAATTTTCGATGGAACAGCGGCAAGCATGATCGGCAGATTGTGGCGCGGCAGCACGGTGTCAGAAGGTTGATGGTGTCCTTCTGGCGAGATATCCTCCTGTTCGGACACATATCGATATCCAAACCACATTCCGACCGCCATAGTCAGCATAACAACGACAATCACGACTAATACCACTTTCCAGCTTACCATATTGACTCAAATTCCGTGTGATAACGACTCAATTTTACAACATTACCAACAGAAAATTATAACATCTCAATTGGATTCAAGGTTACACATAATTTGTGGTAGATTCCTATTGAAAAACACCGAGACGGATTTGACGCATAAAAAAATAGCGTCAGGTTAACTGCTGAAATTTTGCGCGATGCGCACTAAATCTAAAATGTTAACGATACCATCGCCTGTCACATCCGCTTCGGAGTCCATTTCACCCAAGCGAGCAGCGACAAAAGTGAGGTCCAGGATATTGACAACCCCGTCCCCTGTTACATCATAAGGCACCGGTTCAGGCATAGTCTCTTCCTCAGCAGGCGGTTCAGGCGTAGTCTCTTCCTCAGCAGGCGGTTCAGGCGTAGTGTCTTCTTCGGGAGGTGGTTCGGGTGTAACGTCTTCCTCCGTCATATCAGGTTCCTCAGGCGCAATGGGTAGGTTAGTGCTTGTTAAACGGAAAAGCAAGCCGTCACTGTTTTGATATTGGACGGGCCCTATATCTGGTGCTAACCATTGATAAGTCGTCGCATCAATATTTATGAAGCCACCCGCAGAGAATGTCAACGCCAATTCAACCTTCGCACACTTGTGGAAGGTCCCCGCTGGTGTCTCCAGGTCTTCAAATCCGATAACTTCTAAATTAGTGGTACTTTTTCCGGCTATTGCCAGAAGGCCTGCTTTGACTTTTGCGTCCACCACTATCTGCCACTTATCGCCAAGCTCCAGATTTAGTGGAAAAAAAGTAGCAGGTGTTGGAAAATCTGCCGTCACGGTGCCGTTGATGACAGCTTCTTCGAAGACAGTTCTGTGGAGTTTGATGGCTTCGTTGCCGACAGTTAAAAAATATTTGTCAGTATCAACAACATCCCCGGTGCTAAGTTCTTCTGTTTCAATCTTCAGAGTGATAACCTCGGTCCCGTTAATCGTTTCGGGGCCCTCAAGGCTATAGGTGCGCTGTTCTTCAGCATCAGCGTCCTCTAAGACCCAGATATTGCCAACCTCTGCTGGATAATAATTCTGGGCTGCTGCCGTGAATGCGAAACTACAAGCGAAACCCAATATAAGAACTGCTTTAAGCCAGCATAAAAATATTTTCGTTTTCATACACCAATTCCCTTCAAACAAAATAGCGATAATCAATGGCAAAGAATGCCGCTTTCCAATAGTTTCCTATCCGGACACGCGATCTATAAAATCAACAGAAAACTGAATGGCTCTGACCAACCAAGCGTGTTGACTTTTTCCAGATTTCGTGTGATAATAAGATTATATTACTACATTTATTGCAATTTTGCAAGGGTGAAAAAAGTGCGGTCCGGTCTTGACTGCCCTTTAAAAAAACACGGCACTTACGCAAATTGAGCAAACATTGGACGTTTAAACGCAAAAAGCGATAATTTCGGCATTTTAAACCCCCTAAATCCCCCTTATCCGGGGGACTTTAAGAAAGAATGTGTAAGTCCTAAAAGACAGATAAAGGAGAACAGAGATGCGTTTAGAAGGGCAGATTGCGATCGTTACAGGTGGCGGAGGAGGCATCGGAAAAGCGACATGCCTCGCGTTCGCGAGAGAGGGTGCGGATGTTGTCATCCCTGAAGTGAATATCGCGAACGCAGAAGCGGTTTCAGCGGAAATAACAACACTCGGTAGACAATGCTTAGTGATTGAAACAGATGTCGCGGATGGCGAATCCGTGCGCGGAATGGTTCAACAAACGCTTGGGACATTTGGACGCATTGATATTTTAGTCAACAACGCCGGTATTTTTAGTTATACCCGTATAGACGCATGCACGGAAGCGGAATGGGATCGGATGATGGCTGTGAATCTCAAAGGTCCCTTCCTCTGTTCTCAGGCAGTGATGGAGACGATGAAAAAACAACGGTCTGGACGCATTATTAATCTCGGTTCGTTGGCGGGACAAGTTGGTGGATTGGTTGCGTCTGCGCCGTATTCTGCCTCAAAAGCGGGTGTGATGTGTCTAACAAAATCCCTTGCTCGTGTGCTTGGAGAATATAGTATTACTGTTAATTCTATTGCGCCCGGTGTGGCAGCAACAGAGATGGCGAAAAACCATCCGGACATGACGGATCAGATTCCGTTAGGACGCGTCGCCGATGCCTCGGAGATCGCGACTGCTATCCTTTTTCTTGCCTCGGAAGAGGGACGTTATGTAACTGGTGCGACGTTGGATGTCAACGGCGGCATCCGAATGGCGTGAGTGGTTATCAGTTTGCTTCGCAGTGAGAATACGATTTTTTTCTCCGAAAAAAATCTTTCAGTTGTCAGTTAAGAGGACTCTTGTAACCGGGTACTGACAATTGATAACTGTTAACTATTCTGCTGATAGCCGTTAGTCATAAAAAGGAGAAATCAGATGAAATATAGGACACTTGGACGCGCGGGTGTGAAAGTCTCACCGCTCTGTCTCGGTACGATGATGTTTGGTGGACCGACGAATGAAAGAGATTCAATTCGGATTATCCACAAGGCACTGGATGCTGGTATCAATTTTATGGACACTGCGAATGTCTATAACGATGGTGAATCCGAACGCGTTATTGCGAAAGCGGTTCGTGAAAACCGAGAGAAATGGGTTATCGCTACGAAAGTACACGGGTCGATGGGAGAAGATGTGAACGCAGCAGGGTCCCACCGCTTTAATATCATGTCGGCAGTTGAAGCGAGTCTTAAACGTCTCAATACAGATCATATTGATGTTTATTATTTGCATCGCTGGGATGCTTCCACGCGAATTTCAGAATCGTTACGAGCTTTGGACGATTGCGTCCGACAAGGAAAAGTGCGTTACATCGCGTGTTCCAATTTTGAGGCGTGGCGCGTCTGTGAGGCACTCTGGACAAGCGAGAAGTACGGACTCGAAGAATTCGTGTGTGTCCAACCGCTTTATAACATTGTGAATCGGGATCCTGAAGTAGAGCTGCTGCCGTTTTGTGAGAAGTATGGGGTCGGCGTTGTGCCATATAGTCCATTGGCACGAGGGGTACTGTCCGGTAAGTATCTGCCCGGCGAAGATCCGCCCAAAGGGTCAAGAGCTGCACGAAAAGATAGACGGATACTACAGACCGAACTCCGTGAAGAGAGTTATGAAGTGGCGCAACAACTGAAACCGTTGGCGGACGCACACGGTAAAACGTTGACGCAATTTTCATTAGCGTGGGTATTGGCGAATCCGACGATTACCTCTCTTATCATTGGACCGCGCACGATGGAGCAACTTGAGGATAACTTGGGATGTTTAGATTGCACGCTAACGGAAGCAGATGAAACGGCTATTGACCAACTCGTGCCACCCGGAGAGCATACTGGGAAAGGGTATAATGATCCGGCGTATCCAGTGTTAGGACGGTCAGTCTAAACAGCACACAAACGGGTAACGGTTAAATTGATGCACGGACCCGCAATCCTCGGCAGGGGCAAGCGGATCCGTGGCTAACATACGATGAACCTTTATCAAAGGGCGCATCATTTAATAAAGGGCGCATCATTTAATGGACTTGAGGTTCCCCCACGTTGTCGTTAACTTTCCTTGGGGTTCAACGTCTAACAATTCGCCGAACCGATTGGTAATGAGTTCGCCGATTTCCAATCCAACCTGTGTGAGGTAATCGTCTGGTTTATTGCCGAGTGTTTCCATGTGGAAGTGGACGAAATAACCTTTCATGTCTGGCGCGGCAAAGAGGATCGGATCGGCTGAGTTACCGGCTTCAGCATAGACTTCGATGGGGTCGCACTTCTCCGCTTCCAACACGTTGAGCAGTCCCGGACGATTCGGATTAAAGGGTTCCAAGCTGGGAATCAATTTTTTTCCCTCGTCGGTCGGTTTGACAGCGGCAGCGGTGGTTGTGATGTACTGCGCCGTAAAGTTGAGAACATCCTTCACCCCTTGGTTGCCGGGGACAATCTTCTGCCCTGGTGCATCTTTCTTTCCAACGGCATAGAACGGCGTATCGCCGGAATAGATGAGCACGCCACCATCGAATAGGAAGTTCTCCATTGGACTGTCATCCTTCATGCCAATCGTGTAAACGATTTCGGGAACCACAATGGGGGAAACAATAACGCCCTCCGGATTATCTTCCATATAGGCGAGGAACTCATCGGCGTTGCCGACAACAGAGGCGATTTTTGCCGCATCCAATTCCGCGACAACAGCATCTTCAATCTTCTTCGTCGATTTCCAATCGCCCCAACCATCGGGATTAAAACCGTAGTTTTCATCATAATAGAGGAACACTTCAGGTGCTTCTGCCCATGTTGCCACAG
The DNA here is from genome assembly GCA_003635255.1 of Candidatus Poribacteria bacterium. Taxonomy (GTDB): domain Bacteria; phylum Poribacteria; class WGA-4E; order WGA-4E; family WGA-3G; genus WGA-3G. The sequence continues at coordinate 11,362 of PYJC01000092.1, forward strand.
AACATCCAAGAAGGATTCCGATTAGCAGGAAAATCTTGATTTGCAAGTGGAGTTTACAAGTCGCGCTGTAGATGTTACGAGTCATGACAATGGTCTCCTTCGTTCTTTGGCTGATTGACCGTGCCTTAGAAGCGTCTGCTGCGTAATTTCGCAGGTATTCTTCCAAAATACTACCGTCATTCATACAAAGAAGGCTTCAGTTCACCTCAGCCACGGTAAAATTCTGGAATAGGCACGGGAATGCTCCCTGACCAAGAAGAAATTCCTTTTTGCTGTGTCAGAGAGTCCGTCACATTGACGAATAGAATGTTTCCTGATTTCATATAACTGATACCCTAAATCTGCAACGTAATCTTCAATTTCACCGAAAATGGCGCGATTTGTTTCACCCACATCTCTGAGTTCTGCCATTAAGAGCGGTGCGTGTGTTTTTAGGCAGTGCTCAGCACCACGCAGTACCTCCAACTGATACCCCTCAACATCAATCTTGATGAAATCAGGAATCGGCAGTTCGGAGATGAGGTTGTCGATCGTGTCAAGTGTTACGCGTTCTGATGCTGCGCGCCCGTCAGCATATTTTAACGAAGCAGTGCCTTCGGCGAGCCCTGCCTCGGAATAATAGAGAAGTCGCTGTTCCTGTTTGTCCCCCAGTCCTTTGTTGACTACAGTGACGTTCGTGAATTGGTTTAGAGAGACATTTTCGTTGAGGTAGCCGCAGGTGCGGGCGGCAGGTTCAAACGCCACGATTGCCCCACTGTCCTCAACCTGTGAAGCGAGCAGGCATGTATAGAACCCGATGTTTGCCCCGACATCCCAACAAATATCCCCGGGTTTAATAATCTTTAGGAGTTTCGTAACGATATATCTTTCATCATGGGTGCCGTAAAAATAGAGATACTGGTGCTCAGGGTTCGCTAAATTGGCTTTCAATCGGAACTGATACTTGGTTTCAAAGGTAACAATCGGGTCCTCGGGTGTAATCCAACCTCTGGTTAGGTTCAAAAGTAGGCGTTTCCCGTCAGTGATTGGACACCACCGAAGATAACCGCGGACAAGTCGGTTGAGTTGTGGGTTCATCCCCACGTTTCAAGCCCCAGTAATTTTTTCCCAAGATCGGTTAAATACGCAGTTTCGCCGGATTCATGCTCTTTTTCCGCACGTTCGCCGCCAAACCCTGCCATGCGTTCTTTCCAAGCCTTGATACGTCGCTCACGTGCTTCGGGGTTCCCTTCGCCTGTCGGGGTCATAGTGATGTATTGGGCGACACGCGGTTTATTGGCAGTATTAATGCCGGCACTGTGTGGCAGTGCACTGTGCCAAATGACGAGATCTCCTGCTTTGCCCGGAACTGGAATTGTGCCGAGTGTCTCCAAATTCTGCTGCCTCGGATCAGCATCAGATGGAAGGCTTTTTAGCCAGTCATCAATCTTATTATGGAATCCGGGCACACAGGTGAACGCGCCTTGGTTGGCTGCGGTATCGGTGAGATAGAGAACGCCTTGCACATGGAATCGGACAGGGACATCGACGGACATGTCCCAGTGAAGTCCTAAGTTTGTGCGTTCAAATTTACCTGGGACATTGGGTGGACTCATGCTGGCGCGATCGAAACTTACCCATAACTTTTCATTGTCCCAAATTTCGGCAAAAGCCTGGTGGATACGTGGGTATTGGCGAGTCGCCCATAAGGCTGGATGCTGGTAGATTTCTACCATGATACCCTTACGCGGTGGATCAGGGTACCAACTATCAGGATCATCTGCATCCATTTCAAGGAAGTTCCATACTGCTTTCGCGGTATTTTGTATTAACTCTGGTGGTGCCGCATCGTGAATGACGACGTAACCGTTTTCTTGCCAAAAAGCGCGATCTTCGGAACTCAAAACTGACATCTTTTTCCTCCAGTAACTAAGGCTGTCAGCCGTCAGCAGTCGGTTTTGATCAAGAACTCGCACCCTAACAAAATTATCTGTAGACGAGTTCTTGGTCAAAGTTTGCGTTGTAGGGTTTTGCTATCTACGGCGACTCCCACTTTTTAGCGGGTGTTGTATCTGTTTGTTTGATAGTATTTTAACCTAACCGACGTAAGTAAGCAGATAGAAAGATAACGATGAGTCCCAAAATTACCGTGAGATTGAGCCACGGTGCCGGTTTCTTTTGATATACATCGAACACCGGATATGGGAATGTTAGAACAATGGCTAAGGTAAATATTAGAAAGACGATAAAGAGTTTGATACCTAAGACGAAGATATAGAGCGAATAATCCGAAACAACAGAATTGATAACCGCCTCTGCGCGTGCCGCGCGAAAAAAAGTTATAAAATTATACAGCCCAGATATGAGGATGGTTAATAACGCTGTCCAAACGATGCCGCCGAAACGTCGCAGTGCCGATGCGATCAACGCTGTGGGTTCAGCAGAACGATTAGCAATTGGGAGCAGTACAACGCGAAAAAAAAAGAAGCCCCCTATCATCAGGACGACGGATCCGACATGTATCCATTGCATCAAAGATTTCAGAAACATTTTTTGTAGTGGCCAGTAACCAGTAACCAGTAACCAGTTAACAGTAAGAAAGATATCTCTTTTCTGGTAACTGGCAACTGGTAACTGGAAACTTCCTTTTACACCACTGGTTTGCCACCAACAGGGTTAAAACAAGCGCGAGACTGCTTACAAGCATCCGGCGATACAAACTGATCGTCGGGTCCTACGACTTGCATCGTGCAGTTGCACCAATAGTGTGAACCTGGATTGTTTTCAACGAGGTTCTGCAGATTGCCGCCCGGAATGTAAATCGCTTTCGTCCGGAGGTTCTGGCATATCGGACGATTAAGGATTGGAAGTGTTTTTCCTTCTAACATATTGATGCTCCTTTAACTTGCGGCCATCATAGCGGCGCGGCTAACGAGATTCTGCGTTAAGGTTACCTTATAGGTGTTGTCGTTCAAGGGTTGAGCGTCCTTGACAGCATCCGCCCCTGCCTGTTTACTGACCGTGTCGTCAATTATTTTACCGGCAAGCGCGGCTTCCGCTTCCTTAGACCGCCATGGTGCAGGGGCAACCCCACCGAGAACGACGCTGGCGGATTTACAGGTTTTCCCATCCATTTCAAAGACGCCTGCTACGCTCGCCAGTGCGAAGTCCGGCGCGCCTTTCTCGCGTGCTTTGAGGTAAAAACTCTTCGTATTGGGTTTAGCAGGTGGTACCTGAACGCTAACGACGATTTCATTGGGTTGAAGCACGTTTTCGCGGTACGGGTTCGCTGCCGGTAAGGTAAAGAATTCCTCAAGCGACATCGTTTTCTCACCTTCGGGTCCGACAATCGTTACCGATGCACCGAGCGCGATAAGTGCCGGTGCGAGGTCTGAAGGATGCACGATGTAGACAGGGTCACCGCCGAGGATTGCATGGTACTTGCTCAATCCATCAACTGCATAACAGATGTCGCCGCCTTTTTTCAGGCAGTCGGTGGTTTCATCGCGGTAATACCAACATCGTGGACGTTGGCAGAGGTTGCCGCCGAGTGTGCCGACGTTCCGGATTTGCGGTGTTGCGACAGAAACCGCGGCCTGCGCCAGAACGGTATAGTGATGCTGAATCGTTGGATGTTTAGCGATGTCGGCGACGGTGGTTAGTGCACCGATCTTTAAGCCCGAGGCATCCGCTTCGATGCCATCCATTCCGGGCAATGTCTTGAGATTAACGAGCGTTTTCGGTGTCTCAACGTACTCCTTGAGTTCAGCGAGCAGATCCGTACCGCCTGCGATAAGCATCACTTCGCCCCATCCACTATCGCTTAGCAGTGCGGTGACTTGTTCGAGACTGGTGGCGTTGACATAACTAAATTTTTCCATCTTTCTAATTTTCCTTGCGGTTCGGTTAGGTGCATTGAATGAATAGAGTGCCTTTCCGTAGATCTGAAGAAATACCCAAGCAAAAACCCTTCCATTTCATTACAGGCTTAGGTTTTTGATGTTGCGAAGAACACCTTTCTTCCTTATGCCTTTTTCTCGGCAAGCGCGTTGAGGATCCTATCGGGTGTGATGGGCAATTCCCGAACCCGAACACCAATGGCGTTATAAACGGCGTTCGCGATAGCCCCGGGTGTCGGAATACATGGGGGTTCACCGACGCCAGTCACCTTCCGATGCGTATCGAAGACGATGGATTTAATCTCAGGGATCTCGAAGGTGCCGGGGACTTTATAGTCCTCAAGATTCGCGTTGAGCATGCGTCCGGTTTGCGCGTCCATGAACCGTTCTTCGAGGATGGCTTGCCCCAATCCCATGATGACCCCGCCGTTAATCTGACTCTCTGTTGTCAAGCGGTTAATCGCCAATCCACAATCTTGAACGGCGACAATTTTGATGACTCTGAGTTCACCCGTTTCGGTATCAATTTCAACTTCAGCGAACTGCGTGCCGGCAACGCCGCCTTGACGGAGTTCCTCATCCCATTGTCCACTTTCAGTGATACTTTCCATACCGAGGAGTCCAGTTGCCTGTCCCCACTTAATTGTCTTTGTCCGATCAGAGACAACATAGATGGTGTGGTTGCCGACGCGTAGATCTTCCACAGGTGCTTCAAGTTGCGGGGCAATGTGCTCAAACAACTTCTGTTTCGCCGCCGCTGCAGCGGTTTTGATGATGGGTGCGACGGATGCCATCGTCTGACTGCCGCCACTACCCCCGGAGGGTAGTCCTGGCTCACTATCACCAATTTTTACGCTAATATCAGTTGGATTAAGTCCTAATTCTTCAGCAGCAATAATGGCAATCGCAGTTCGGACACCTGTCCCGAGGTCCTGTGTTCCAGTGACCGCTTCAACGGAGCCGTCCGAATTGATAGTGACACGTGCTTGTGTGCCGGGTCCACCGCCGCCACCCCATAAACCGCTTCCGACACCCATACCACGTTTTTTCACGCCTGTGCCGGAGCCGGGAACACTGTTACGACGGTGCCATCCAATCTCTTGTGCACCGAGGGTATATTGTGCCTGTCGCGTTTCATTGGGATCATTAATACGGCGGAATTCCAACGGATTCATTCCGAGTTTCTCGGCGAGTTCATCCATCAGAGAATCCATAGCAAAAGCACCTTGTGGATGCCCTGGTGCGCGCATGGCGCGTTGGTTGCCGACATTCACGGCGACATTCATCTTTTCAGTGCGTAGGTTCGGCACGTGATAGACATAAGGTGCTTGGAAACCTGCCCCGCTGGAGATACCGCCTGTGCCGTAGCCTTTCATATCGTAAGCGATGAGCCGTCCGTCGCTTGTTGCACCTGCGCGTACGTGCTGTATCATTGACGGGCGATTTCCAGCAACAAGGTGTTCCGCTTTTCGCGTGAGCATGAGTTTGACGGCTCTGCCGGTCATACGTGCTAATTCAGCGGCGGTGCGTCCTTCTACACCGGGACCGAATTTGCTACCGAACCCGCCGCCCATGTGCTCCGTAATAACCCTGACCTGGTTTGCCGGTAGATTAAAGGAGCCTGCCAAATCTCGGCGAGTACCAAAAACGGCTTGTGTGGATGCCCAGACGGTTAGATTCTGATCATCTTCCCATTCAGCGACATGTCCATGTGTTTCCAAACAGACGTGTGTCTGAACAGGGGCATGATAGGTTGCCTCCACCTCAACAGCGGCTTGGGCGAATCCGCCTGCAAGGTCGCCTTCTTCTCTGACGTTAGGATTGCTCTGATTGCCTTCCCAATCGTCTCGGATTTGTGGCGCGCCTTCTGCCATCGCGTCTGCTTCTGTGACGACATGAGGTAGTTCTTCCAAGTCAACACGAATCAGTCGAATTGCGTCTTTAGCGATGTCGTCGGTTTCTGCTGCGACTGCGGCGATCTCTTGTCCTTGGTACCGAATTTTCTTCCCTACTTCAATAATCGGTATAACGGCTTTGACACCAGGCAGTGCTTCTGCTTCGCTGAGGTCTATCGCGACAACGTTTGCGTGGGCGATTTCAGAACGTAAGATGCGTCCATAAAGCATTCCTGGTCGATTAATATCAAAGGTATACTTCGCTTTTCCAGTGACTTTATCTTTACCTGACAAACGGGGGATCCGTTTGCCGATAAGACGAGATTCACTTGCCTCTCCCCATGATGCCATACGTTTTCCTCCTATAGGCGACCGTTCAAAGAGAACGGTGGGCTTTTGCGTCTCGCAAGTCGAGACTCGCTTTGAAATAAAGCAATAGGAATCACATCTTTCGTGATGCGGTTTTGACAGCATCAAAGATGAACGGATAAGTTCCACAACGACACGTGTTGCCTGACAGACCGACTTTGATTTCTTCAAGCGTCGGTTTTGTATTTTCACTCAACAGTGCTGCGGATGAAACTACGAAACCGGGTGTACAGAACCCGCACATCAGTGCGTCGTGTTGGATGAATGCTTCTTGGACCGGATGCAAGTCGTCGCCATCTGCCAATCCTTCAACGGTTGTTATCTGCTTGTCTTGTGCGTCCATTGCCAGCATCATGCAAGCGTAAACTGGGTTTCCATCTACCATGACGGTGCAACCGCCGCATTCACCGCGGTCACAAATGAGTTTGGCACCGGTTAAGTCGATGTTGTTCCCGCTTGTATCCATTCCGTCGCGTAAAACGGTCAAAAGGGTTGTGCGTGCTTCAACTTCAATTTGATACGGTTTCCCATTGATATTGAGTTGAATTGTTGCACTCTCAACGGCGTCCCCCATTTGGGCATCAGCAGCTTGCTCACCACTGATTAAGACGCTGGGTGCGACGGTCGCGGCAACGGTGCCAGTTCCCACGCCTTTTATGAAGTTCCGGCGCGAGATGTTTGTGCCTCGTTTTTTCTCTTTATCGGGCATGCGGTGCCTCCTTACAATTGTAAGTTCAGATCAAAATTATAGCGTTGGTTAGACAATAAATTATTTCTCAATTTCCCTCAATATATCATATTACACATTTTTTATCAAGAGAAAAATAAAATAGTTATCAGTTATCAGTTTGCCTCGCAGTGAGAGTTGTCAGTTAAGGCGTGCTACGATTATCGCTACATCTCTTGTAACAGACGACTGTATGGTTCCGTCGGTGCCAAGAATAAAAATCAATTTCTTAGTACGGCTGAAAAATTGATTGGCAATTTTTCTGAGAATAGGGTATTATATTAATGTCTTTATGCACTCATAAGAGAGTTTGCTGAAACATAATATTACGAAAGAGGCAGTTTGTCTACTATAAACAAAAAGGAGCTCCCATGGCTGCGAATACGTTTGAAATTAGTGACGATACGTTTGAAGGAATGGTCATTACATCGGATACCCCGATTGTTGTTGATTTTTGGGCGGAGTGGTGTGGTCCGTGCAAAATGATCGCACCGATCTTGGAGGAACTCGCCGAGGAGAATTCAGAAACCTTCAAAGTTGGAAAAGTAAATGTGGATGACAATCGTCAAACCGCGATGCAATACGGTGTTCGGAGTATCCCGACGCTGCTTGTGTTCAAAGACGGGAAAGTTGCCGGACAGATTGTCGGAGCAATGCCTAAAGATGCACTGAAAAAGAAAATCTTAGATGTCCTGTAAGCACCTATCCTCAGAATGGAAGGTTGGATGATTGGGAAATTAATTTCTCACGCCTATCCTTCCATTTTTCTTATATTTCGTTATGCTTTGGAAACTTGTCTATAACGCCATTGCAGTGCCAGCGATGTTCGTCGGTTTCTACAGTGCCGGGTGTTGCAATCCTAAAATTCAGGAAGGGATCAAAGGGCGGAAACGAGTATTCACAGCACTGACAAACCAACTTCAAACGGCGCGTCCGTTAGAAAAAACTGTATGGTTTCACTTCACCTCTGTTGGCGAATTTGAGCAGGCGAAACCGCTCATTGAAGCGATTTATGCAGAGACCCAAATTGTCTTAACCTTCTTCTCCCCGTCCGTTGCTCCAAATGCGCAATCTTACCCTTATGCTGATGCTGCGGTTTACCTCCCCTTAGATACGCCCCGCAACGCGGCGCGTTTAATACAGATCATTGAACCTTCGTTAATAGTTTTTTCCAAATTTGACATTTGGCCCAACCTCGTTTGGAAAGCTGCTAAACATAGTATCCCGATTATCGTGGTTGCTGGGACGTTGCACGCCGAATCGAAACGGTTGTCGCGTTTTGCGAAGCCGTTTTTTCGGAGTGTGCATCGACATATCAATGTGCATTGCGCGATTTCGGAAGCGGACGCAGCGCGCTTTCAGGAACTCTGCTCGCCTGTACATCAGATTGTTGTCACTGGCGATACCCGCTATGAACAGGTTTACCGACGCGCTATCTCTGTTGAACCTAACACTGCGTTTATTCCCGGACAGGCGACCTTACAACGTCCTATCCTTATTGCAGGTAGTACTTATGCAGAGGATGAGAAGGTGTTGTTACCTGCTTATCAACTCCTGCGTGAAAACACGCCAGGAAAGTTTCCACATCTGATTCTTGTCCCGCACGAACCGACCCCTGAACGGATAAAAGAGATTCGTGAACATCTGGATCGAGAAAAATTGGCATATCTCTGTTTTTCTGAACTCACGACAGGGGTAGATTTGTCGGTGATGGATGTACTCATCGTTGACCAAGTAGGGTTTCTTGCGAAGTTGTATGGGTTGGCAGATATCGCGTTTGTCGGTGGGAGTTTTCGCGGGAGTGTTCACAATGTGATGGAACCCGCTGCGATGGCGAAACCTGTTATCTTCGGTCCGACGATCCATAACGCTTATGAAGCGTCTCTGCTCGTGGATCGGGGTGGTGCGAAATTGGTTCACACCGCGCAGCAATTAGCAGACGCGATTACAGCGTGGCTAAAGGACGACACGGCACGGACCACAGCGGGCAGTACTGGGAAGCAGTTGATTGCGGAGAATCTGGGCGCGGTGGAACGGACTTTGGTGCATTTGCGCGAATATGTGTGATACAAACACAACGCAAGTGAATACTCTCATTGAAAGGATAAACGGAAAAAATTATCTAAAAGGGATTCTGGAAAAATCGTTTCACATATCGGCTAGCAGGCAATAAATCGCTGGGCAACAAGTCTAATTCGTTTCGTTACGTGATAACACGTTTAAATGCGCCACAACCCACTAACGAAGTCAGCAACAACCGTAATATATCTATCAACATTTGACTTTAACAGAACTTACAGAAAAGAAAATCATCCAAAGATTATCCATGAGGAAACTTTGTTGACGCGTTGCGTAAGTTCTGTTAGATTCATTCTTTATGCTGAAAGTGCTCGGACTTTTCCTGTCACTTCCACAATGACAGGAAACCCCTCAAATGTTGCATGGTCTCTGAGTTGCTGAGCGATGGGAAAATGTGCATCTTTCACATAAACGCGTAACGCATCAGAATTTTCATAGCGACCAATGCCCACGCCTACAAAACCTTCCTCATATCGGTAAAGGTCTCGAAAGTGCCGCTTTGCTTCAAAAATCGTTTTCATGCGTCTGCTCCTTGTTCACCAACAATGGTTACATTATAGTAATTCAGAACCAAATCTATAGGATTCGCGACAGTTATCCCGGATTCACTACCCGCAAAAAGCAGGGCGATAGGTTTACGCATCTGATCCACAATAAGCGAACCTGAATCTCCGCCCTCAGAAAAAGGTGGCTGACTACGGTCAGTACTCTCTACGACAATTTGATCCTCAAACCAGGCGGTTTCGCTGCCATAGTCTACCCAGAAATCTCCACTAATATCCACAACGACTCCGCTTGTATGCTTGGTCGTCCGGCCACGCTTTTGTACAATCTGATCAATGAAAGCAGTGTCCGGGTCGGACATCGGTTCCCCGATATCAATGATCTCTGATTTAACAAGCGTTTGGTTGCTGTCTCCGATCAGTGCTATGGCTGCATCAATATGGTTAGGTGCCCCTGAAAAGTCAATTTCTTCGTATGGTTCAAGTGTTGCGATATCATCGTCCGGGGAGTTACCACCATCCACGCTGCCGGGTTGAATCACTGGATCCCCTGGTGTTGCGTTATTAGTGTCAGCTAATACATGATTGTTGCTGAGGATGTAGTGGTTTCCGTCTTTCTCGACTAAACATCCAAGTGTCCCTGCCGTAACATTCGGGTGCCCGATAGAGACACCACAAAGAACCGGAGGCCTCGATGCTGTGCTTCGATAAGCAACAATTTGACCGACTTCAATGACATCAGTTGGAAGGTCACCAAACCTTTCCGGTATAGTTGGTCCTGGTAATTCTCGCACATAAACACGAACAACCCCGTTGTCGGAACGAGCCGTTCTATCTGTACTTTTAGTCCCAATGCCCCAACCGACAACATTATCTTTTTCAGGTTCAGCGGGACTCCTAACGACCGAAGGCGTAATGCGATGAAAATAAGCAGTAGCTGCATTCTTAGCATCGCTTTGAATCGGATTAAGCACGTAATTCTCCTATAGTCTCAATACCTAATAGTATTATACAAAATTTTTCGGATTAACGCAACCCTAATATTTTTCTCTATCTTTAGTATCGCCTTGAATTACATTAAACCGGTAACTCTTCTATAAAGCTCAATGCCTAATTACAAATTGCGAGTTCAATTAACTTAAGCCATTGGTGCCTAAGAGATGAAAAGGCAAAAACGTTTTTCCGTTTCTGTATCTCTAATAAAATTTCTTCGATAACTATATGCTATCAATGCTGGAAAGATATTTACCAGAAAGCTGCATATACGCTAATGAAGACCCCGTTTCCGTTTAAATGAATCGAGGTTTACTGTTACGAAAGCAACTTTTGTGCCAATTCTCTTATATGGATGGCAATAACTGAGTAGAACAGTTAAAATCCCAAGTATATTTTGCACATGGATGCGTTTAAAACATAGATGTGGACTATGTTTACCAAAGGGAAAATCAGCGTTTGTTTTGCCGGAAAAAAAACTGCTGAAGCATGAGGAAATCTACTTGCGATTCTTTTCTTCCTATCACTACGAAAAAATTGCTTCATTTATGTGCAAAATCGGATAGATAGCGAAAAATTTGCGTGGTTAAATATTGAGTATTTTTTGGAGGTGTAAAGATTTTATAGGAAATCGAGGGTTGGAGATTGAGTAGATTAAGATATCGCGCCAGCAAAACAAAGGAACAACCGGACCCGGAAAAATAAGAAACTTAGCGTGGCGTGGCGGTTTCTTCGCCAGATTGCGTCTGGTAGCGGATTGTTAGGAGTGGACGGAGGGTTTCAACGGTTGCTTCTTTTGAGGAAAATACGATAGGTCCATTGCCATCTTGTAAGGCGAAGAGGTAACCGTAGTTGTAATCGGGGTTTGCTACCCAAAAACGGACAGCGTCGGTGAGGAGTTCGCTTTTAATGGTATAACGTTTCCCTGCTTCTTGTATCTCAACCGTGCCGTCAATGCGGTGGGCAACGTCCTCAGAACCGTTGTAATCGCTTTCGGTATCGCCGTCTATGCCTGACAGCATCGCTTGCGCGGGACGTTTATTCCACGGAAGATTACGATGCAATGCGCTGTTGTAGGTGAGTTCGTTATCTTCTGCCCGCGTTGATGTGCCTCTGCCTTCTTTCCACGGGAGCAGGACACGACGGAAGAGCACAGTCTGTGCAGTATCTGTGTCACATTGCTGGAGATGCAGGGTTATCGTTGCTTCTAAGACTTGTGTCGGTTCCCGGATCCCCATATCTTCAAAAGCATCATACATATCAAAAGCGATGAAAAAGACACTTCCTGTCGGATTACATAAAAGGGTCGGTTCTGCGCCTGCGTTATTGTTTCGCGTCTTCCGATCTTTATTGACGTGTAGTGTCGTATCTTGTAAGCCACCGGAAAAGGTAACGACATCGCCTGCGCCGAAGGTTATCTCGTTTATAGGTGGAAGTTTGACAACAATGCCAGTCTGAATATTTGGTAGCGTGAGGTGGTAGTCTTTGTCTATCTCTAATGGGGATGTGAGGAGCAGGACGCGGTTCAATCGGTCATCCAGTAGTGCATACTCGACTTGGACATCCGGTGCGATTTGATAGTTCGCTAAGTCTTCTGCGGTTTCGGCTTCCAATTGCCCGTCAAATTGCAATTGAATTGCGGTTTGAGAAAGCGGGGTTGCCTTGAGGAGTTCTGGGGGATCTGCTGCATTTGCGGTTAAAATGTAGCAAAATAGCAGCGATAAAATTATTGATAATCTGTATACTACGCTAAAATAGGTTTTCAAAATGGGTCTCCAAGATTGTACATCGCGACCATCGGTAATTTTTAAATCATAGACATCTTGTTTTACGTTTTTCTTGTGTGAGGTATATTATCTGGTTGTCTGAATCGCGGAGTGCGCGGAGAACACAGAGGACGCGGAAAATGCTTTTGGGTCTGCTACATTTCCTTTCGTAAGAGATGGGTCGGTAACAAAGAATCTCTTAATTCCGCGTTCTCCGCGTTCTCCGTGATAATCCGCGATTCAGACAGAAAAGAGATCAGAATTACCGACATTAATCAATTAATCTTCATAAGGTCGCGATTACTGGACATCTGCTGTGATAAAGACGGCGTTGAGAACATCTCGCTCTTGCTGCCCAGACGGTTTGTTGATGACGGTATCGTTAACAACAAAGGTGCTGGAAGACCCGCCGTCGAGATTGATCGCTTCGGTTGCGCCGAGTTCGATGAGTATGCTGGCGAGTTCGTGGAGCGTTAGACCGGTGCTATATTTCGGTTGCCGTCCATCGGCGACTACCAAAAAGAGCGTGTCCGCATTGTAACCGAGCGCGGTTCGGGGTTCATGACTCAGATTTAGCATGGATGTCCGCTTACCCGGGGTATGCCGTTTTTCAGCGTTATGCATCTCCACAAGCGTCTCGTTTATCTTACCGTCCTTGAGGAGTCGGAGCCGTCCGCCGATAGCGTGTTGGACCTGATTCCATTCGGGGGGTGAGAGGGAGAGTTTAAGCGTACCGCCTGCGCCAGTACTGAACTGAGACACACTTGGATCTTTCAGTCGTGCGTTAATCCAGAGGATTGCACCGTCCCTCGGAATTGCGCTGTTTCCATTGCGTGAAACCTCTTCTACACGATACGGGTGCACATAGTTCGGTGTTAATGGGAATGAGAGTCCACTAATTACCGCCTCTACACCGCGGCGACGGTTGGTGCGTGTAGATTCACCGAGTCGTGGCGTGTAAAGCGTTACCTGACATCCATCGAGTCTCCGCTGATTGATGCATCCGAGAGGCAGTGTATGTGTGCCTATTTGGACACTGGCTTCCATTTTCACCGAGGAACTCAAGAATTCGCCTGACTCGGTTACACCGAAGCACGCATCGGTATCAGTGGGTTGTGTGATGAGTTCACCGTCTTGGATGTGTAAGTTTTCTAACACACCGCCGTAGCCTCGCATGTCCCCGAGGACTCCGAAACCACCGTTGACTGCGACGAGGACGCGCCGATCACCGCGTTGGTTACGACGGTTTGCCATAGAACGGACGGTCTCTTTCCCTAAAACCTGCGCATTTGCGAGTGCGACCTCAAAATGTAGCGTCGGTTCATTGCGAGACATCTCGGCGACGTAAAGTACACATGTTTCAACGTCCCAATTGTAACGGTAGAGATGGAGTCCGGCGGTTAGGTCGGGAAACAACTCCTCTTTTTCACCACCCGCGTGCGCGATGGTGGCTGTTATCAAAAGGAGACAGATGGTAATCCAGAATTTACGCATTACGGGAAATCTCGACGGCGAAATAGTCAATCGGTTGTTCTATCGGTGGACGCAGTTTCTTGACGATGAGATGCACCGCATCCACTGCGAATTGTTCTAAAATTACTGAAGCCATCTTTTCGGCGAGTGCCTCAATGAGTCGGAACGACTGTTGTGTGCCAATCTCAACGATACATGAAACGACTTCAGCGTAATTAACTGTATCTGCGAGTGCGTCGGTATTGCCGGGGTTGATAAGGGCGCACCCTAAAGTTGCATCAACTTCATAATGGCCACCAACGTGTCGCTCTGCTTCGGGGACTCCGTGGTGGCCATGGAATCGAATACCTTTGATAATGAGTTTGTCCATTTTTCGCGAAGTTAAAAAGGTCGGGGTTAGAAACCCCTCCTACAAGTTAACCTTATTCTTCAGCAATCTCTCCGAAGGTATGTGCGGGTTCGTTTAGGTCTTTGACTTGCTTTCCGTGCTTTCCTCCGGTGTAATCAATTGCGCGAATCTTCCAGTCACTGCCATCTTTTTGAAGCGCGGAGATCAGATCTCCCCGTTGATTGCCCCAACTATATTTTCCTCGTAAGACTGCCTCTTTGCCTCGACTATCAATGGCAATGTAGGTGATGTCAACTGTCATTGCCCCGCCGCGGAGTCGGAAAATCCCTTCCCATGCTGCGGTAACTGCTTTCCATCCGTCATTCCTTTCAAAAGTGCCAGCCCAGAAGGTCCAAGCGGTAAAAACACTTTTGTCCTCGCTTTTGAGCCAAACCTTTTCAAGCGTATCAACGTCCTTGTCGCCGTGAGCCTTCGCGTATACGCCGTAAAGTTCGCGAATGCCGTCCTCCTCGGCGGCGAAGTCAATATTTCTTTCGACAGTTACTGTTGGTTCCGCGGGTTGCGAAGGTGTAGTTGTTGCGGTTTTTGTTTCTGCGGGTTCAGAGTCGTCGTCTCCACCACATGCAATCATACCGGTGACAAGCAGCATGATGATGAAGTAATAAATCGCTTTCGGTCTCATATTTTACCTCCTGCGTTCCGTCCAAAATAGGTAAATGCCATTCACACGCTTTTCTTATTTTAGCAGCATCTACGATAAAAATCAACTCAAAATTTAGTTTTTAGTTATCGGTTGTCGGTTTTCAGTTTTCAGAATAATAGATTTTGTGTTATACTTTTACGGGAGTTAGGATGTTGTTAACTGCTAAAATTCTGTTGAAGAGGGATCGCTATGAACGTTACAGTCAAATACTTTGCTGTGTGCCACGAAATGTTAGATAGATCTGAAGAAGAGATGGACCTTCCAGAAGGTGCTACCGTCAAAACAATCTTACAAAGACTTGAGGAAGAGTGGCCCGAAATCGCCGAGTTCTACGAAGTCATGCAAATGTCTGTCAATTGGGAGTACGCTACCGAAAATACTGAGCTTACAGAGGGAGACGAGGTGGCACTGATTCCGCCGGTGACCGGAGGGCTCGATGTTTAAAATAACCACCGAGGTCATTACAGGTGAAGAAGTCCGCGAAGCGGTGGAAGGACCGGATGCAGGGGCAGTCGTGCTATTTTTTGGCACTGTCCGTAATAACACGCATGGCAGACCGGTAAGATGCCTTGAATATGAGGCGTATCCACCGATGGCGGAGAAAAAGATGGCAGAAATAGCACAGGAAATCTCTGAAAAATGGGGACTTCACCGCGTCGCAATGATTCATCGCGTCGGAAAGTTAGAGATCGGCGAGGTGAGTGTCGCGGTCGCAGTTGCATCGCCGCACCGCAAAGACGGATTTGAAGCTTGTAAATATGCGATGGATCGCCTCAAGCAGATTGTCCCCATCTGGAAGCGTGAAGTGTGGGCAGACGGCGCAGCAGAATGGGTCAAACCGGATGCAGTCTTTTTCGATGCCCCTAAGCCGCACAAAACCGATCCACAAACTGACTAAAGATTGAGATCCCCTGTGGAAACTGGTCCAACGCCATCCACTCATCTACCGTATGTGCTTGTAGAATACTGCCGGGTCCGATGATAACGGTTTCCATGTGCTGTGCGAAGACGGCAGCATCGGTGCCATAGGCGACGGTTTGGGGTTCAGTCTCACCGGTTATTTCAAGTGCTGCTTGGATAATCTCCGCCTCGGGTGGCGTGCGTACCGGAGGCGCGTCAATATACAAATCGAATATTAACCCATGCTTTTCAGCCGAGTTCCGCGCGCGGTCTATCCATTCTTGCGAGTTGTCCCCCGGCATTGGACGGTAATTGATACAACAGACGCTTAACGGCGAAGTAATATTCCCTGGGCACTCGCCATCACTGATAGTGATATTCCAATCCGTAAAAGCTGGCGTGAATTCATCGTTGAAATACCGAGTATCGGTTGTTAATTCGTGATAAATATCCCGCATTTCTGCGAGAAACGGAATTAACTTTAGATTCGCGTTGTCGCCTTCACCTGTACTGCTGTGCGCTGCACGCCCGTGGGCTGTGGCAGTAAAGCGGACAGTCCCTTTGTGGGCATATACTGCATGGAGTTCTGTCGGTTCACCGACGACCCCATACTTCGGAAAGCCGTGCTTTTTGAACATCTGCGACTTTTCGGCAACAGCTGTTGCCCCGAGGTATCCCACTTCTTCATCAGCGGTGATGACGACATAGAGCGGTGCCTTTAGATCCGATGCTGCATAGTGTGATGCAACCTCAATCATACAGGCGACGCTACCTTTCATATCGCAGCTGCCTCTACCGTACATCTTTCCGTCAACGATCTGTGCCTCAAACGGATCCGTTGACCAACCGATAGCAGGGACAGTATCTATGTGTCCAAGGAGGGCAAGCCCGCGTTCACCGTTCTCCGGTCCTTTGCGTCCGATGAGATTTACTTTCAGCACACCTGCCGGATCTTTGTATTCGACCCGCTCTACTTCACAATCAATAGCCTCCAACGTTTCAGTAAGGAAATCCATGACTTCAACGTTGCTGAGGGGACTGACTGTATTATACCTAATAAGGGTTTTGGTTAATTCTTGTGCATCCATAGTTAGGAATTTTATATAAAGTGTGGAAGTTTGTCAACAAATTTTTTAATGGCAGTCGGCAATCAGCCATCAGTTGTCAGCAAAGAGCGTTTGAAACACTACGTATTATGTGCAGCTAACGAGCTTCCAAACCTTGCCTTTGCCAGCAAAACGGTTCGTGTGTGCCTTGTAATTTCGTATCGCGATGTGTCACGAGTGGAAAATCCATTTCACAGTTGGTATTCATAGGCAGTGATGGCGACCGCTGCAATCGCAGCGGTTTCTGTCCGTAAGATGTTCGTGCCGAGCGTTACGGGAACACATCCGTTTTCAATTGCGACAGTGACTTCCTGATCAGAGAAACCACCTTCTGGTCCGACAAAAAACGCAACAGATGTTGGTTGCGAAACCTCCGATAAAACTGTCTTGATATGCTGTGCTTGCGATTCCTGTTCAGTTTGTGGGTTGAGAATTAGGCGAAGTGAAAATTTTTCGAGTTGTATGAGCGATGTTTCAAAGGTTTGGGGGTGGTATAATTCAGATAACCACGCGCGCTTACACTGCTTCGTGGCAGAGATAACAATACGATGCCAACGTTCATATCGATTTTGGCTCGGTTTTTGTAAAGCGTGCGCTGAGTACATCGGCACAATCTGTGTAATTCCAAGTTCTGTGGTTTTTTGGAGGATCAGTGCCATCTTATCATTTTTCGGCAGCCCTTGGAATAGGGTCAGTGAAGGTGGCACCTGTGCACGAAATTCGTGGGTAAGGATTCGGGCTTCACTTGAAGGTCGATTTGTGTCCGTATTAAGTACTTCTGCGGTATAAATATTGCCCTGTCCATCAATAATTCGGATAATCTCGCTGGATGTTATGCGAAGGACATTGCGGAGATGGTGCTGCTCTGAACCCGTAATTGTCGCAATATCGGTGTGAATCTGAGAAGGCGGAACATAGAAGGTATGCATCTTGAAGTGACGCTTTAGGTTGTGCCGGTGCGCAGTTTTTCAATAACGGTCTCTGGTTGGGGACTGCGGAAGATGGCGGTGCCTGCGACGAGAATCGTTATGCCTTGACGAATTGCGAGCGGTGCGATTTCTGTCGTTACACCCCCGTCAACGGAAATATCAAGCGGCTGCTTTGATTTTTGGATGATTTGATGTAATTCTGCTATTTTCGCGAGTGTGTCGTGTCGAAAGGCTTGTCCACCGAATCCGGGTTCAACACTCATAGGCAGGACCAAGTTAATCTCTGAGAGATATGAAGTGACTGCGGCGGTCGGCGTTTTGGGTGAAAACGCTAAGCCGGGTTTAAGCCCATGGGCTTTTATCGCTGAAATGACTTCACTTGGTGCATCAGCACTTTCGATGTGAAACGTAATGAGATCTGCGCCTGCTTCGGCAAGTGCATCAATATAACGCAGGGGGTGCGTTACCATAATGTGAACGTCAAACGGAATTTCAGTAATTTGGCGAACAGCAGCAATGAGGGGTGGACTGATAGCAAAGTTCGGTACAAATTCACCATCCATTACATCAAAATGAAGCATATCCGCGCCAGCATCAACGATCCGTTTGACCTCTTCACCAAAGCGGCTGAAGTCTGCAGCGAGCAATGAGGGAGCAATCTTAGGGGTATAAATTGCGTTATTCCTCCAGTTTCGTCCTATTTATAAACCCTTTCAAGTACTTTTTCCCCGTTCTCGAAGACAATCACCTGTGTTTGTCCAAAAACACGGACCCCTTTTTGTTCGAGGTTAATCATTGTGTCGGGTGAGTAGTGTTGGTCAACTTCAACGCGTTCACCTGAATCATCCTTTATAATGATTCTAACATGGCGCGAGAGATTTTGATTTCCGTCTTCGCTAACGTAGTACTCAAACGGTAGCAGCTTACCGATGTTTTCATCCTCCGGTTGCCCACTAATTTCAAGGGAGACCAAGTCTCCTGTTTTCAATATTACACCGCCTGCCGGTTTGTGGGCAATAATTGCACCTTCTGGGATTTTGGGATGTGAACTATATTCAGTTTCAACGTTGAGTCCAACGGCTTCCAAAGCAACAAGTACATCGGTAGCGGGTTGACCTTGGAAATTCGGGAGTTGAATGGATTTTGGGAAGGGGCCTAAGCTTACCAAGAGGTTAACAGGTGTTCCGCGTCGCTGGCCACCTCCTTCTGGCGGGGTTTGTGCGATGACAGTATCTTGTAAGTGCGTTTCGGAATGGACTTCCGCGACCTGATTTCGACGAAAACCGGCAGTTTCGAGCGTATCAAAAGCGGAGTCCTTCGATTTACCGATGACAGAGG
The DNA here is from genome assembly GCA_003635255.1 of Candidatus Poribacteria bacterium. Taxonomy (GTDB): domain Bacteria; phylum Poribacteria; class WGA-4E; order WGA-4E; family WGA-3G; genus WGA-3G. The sequence goes on from PYJC01000092.1 coordinate 30,370, forward strand.
GGACCGGTGCTAATTCTGCCCCTATGCTAACCGTGATTTTAACAGGTTGATAGGACTTGATTCTGAAATTTGCCTCTGGATCTTGAGCGACGATTTCACCTTTCGGAGCATCACTACTCGCCTCCAGAATTTTTTTCGCGGGTCGGAGGCCTGCTTTATCAAGGATAGGAACGGCTTCATAGTAGGTCCTACCCGTAATGTTTGGGACAAGCACCTCCTCTGTCCGAACCCATCTTGGAATAACCACGAATACGATTAAGACTGCGATTATACCGGATAGAATCAGCAAGTAGAGTGAAACCTTGACGGCGGCAAATAGAACGTTATTAACGCTATTCATAATTTTATGATACTGCCAAAAGTTGTTCGCCTGACTTTAACTGGTAACCGTTGATAAAATCGTCCACTTCCATAACCTTCTTGGTTGCGGGCTGAATTTTCAGGAGTTGTAGTGTTCCGTCTGCTGTCGCAACGAGTAGTTTTCGTTTCTCGACTATTTCAAGCGTTCCTGACGGGACATCGAGTGTCTGAGGAAGCGGTTGACAACTAATAATTTTGAGTCGGTGATTGTCTCGAAAGAAGGTATAAGCACCGGGCCAGATCGCGGTCCCCCTTACAAGATTATGAATTGTTGTTGCCGGTTGATTCCAGTCAATATGTCCAATTTTCTTTGTGAGTCGCGGTGCCTGCGTTGCCATCGCGTCGTTCTGAGGGATCGCCGGTGGCGGTACCCCGACCGGCATGTCGGTCAGAAGTCGGATAAGTTGATTTGCACCGAGTTCCGCTAACTGGTCTGTTAATGTGAATGCGGTATCCTTATCTCGAATTGGAATAGAGGCAGTAGAGATAATATCGCCTGTATCTTCGCCTGCATCTAATAACATAAGTGTTACACCTGTTTCAGTTTCTCCATTAATCAATGCCCATTGAATGGGTGCTGCGCCTCGATACTTCGGGAGCAGAGAGGGATGTAAATTGATAGTCCCGCACGGCGGAATATCCAAAACGGTCTGCGGCAACAGTTGACCGAATGCAGCAACAATCATTACGTCTGGTGCCAGGCGTTCAAGGATGCGCAGGAAACTTGGTTCTCTCACCTTCTCAGGTTGGTAGATCGGTAAATTATGTTCTGTTGCGAAGATCTTGACAGGCGGAGAGGTAAGCCGTTTTCCGCGTCCACTGGGTCGGTCAGGTTGCGTGACAACGCCGATAGGTTCAAACTCGTGGGTGATCAGTTCTCTGAGTGCTGGCACAGCAAACTCACTGGTCCCCATAAAAAGAATACGCATTTTTGACTTTAGTTTTCAGTTTTCGGTTATCAGTTATCAGTTAAAGAGGGCTGCGATCTTCCGAGTGTTTCTTGTGAGAAATAACTGGGAACGATAATTTTTTCGGATTTACGTAGGTTACATTGTCAACACTGACATTTCGGAGGTTTGCAGCCCCTAATCTGCTTATTAAGGATGAATGCGGAATTCCTGTTTTTCAATGGTGGAAAGTCCACTTGAACTCAGAAGCGGATCTGAAGGAGAGGCATCGCAAAACCGGCAGCGGGTTCATTTGCCCATCTATTCAGATTGTTATTCATTGCGTCTTGCAAAGACATGCTTCGATATCTTGCTGTATATGGATCTGTTTTGGATAGACGCGCGATAGTGCCTTCAACAGGATCTTCTTCCTCAGTTGGCGGTGCTTTAGGTTCAGGCACGCGAGGTGCCGACCGGTCAACATGGCGAGTATGTAGCCAATCCCATACACCGATAAACAGAGATAACGAGACAGCACCGATTCCAACTATGCGATAGTCCTTCGGTGTCAATTCAGGGGCAAATATATTCTCACGATACATTTTTATCCCTCTAACGACGACATAACTGTGAATCGCGGTGAATGGTAGGGAACTCAGCGTGATAATCTCAAATCGACGCAGGGCACTTTCGCTGTAGTCGGCATGATCCTCATGTTGTGTCTCTTGTCCTGGAGGCTCGGATTGAAACTGTGCGCTTGCGTATGGTAGCGTGAAAAGAAGAAAAAGTAAGCTAATCAGGAAAAATTGGATGCTAAATTTATACATGGATCACCTCCGTGGACGAAAAACAGTATTGATTCTCATAATGCCAATCAACGGATTTATGAAGCACACCAACCAACAAGTCAAGCCTGCTGGTCTTGATTTCGGCTGCGGAACAGATAAACGATTAACATGCCTGCCCCGATGCAGACGGAAACATCAGCGACATTAAAGGTGGGCCAAAAAAGTCCTCGGCTGGCTATACCGAACTGAAGAAAATCAATAACTTCACCTAAATAGAGTCGATCAATGAAATTCCCAATAGCACCGCCGAGTAAAAAGCCTAATGAGACCTGCATCCAACGACTCTCCCTGTATCGGAGATAATAGGTGAAAATGAAAACCAACGCGACAATGGTAATGAGGATAAGCAAAAATCTATGACCGGCAAGTACGCCGAAAGCCGCCCCATCATTTCTATCGTGCCGAAGATAGAAGAAACCCGGAATAATCGGAATTTCCTCAACTGCCTGAATGATATGTTTCTGCACCAGCCACTTGGTCCCCCAATCAAGTATCAACATTGGAACGGCTACGCAGATCAAGGGTATAATATTTTGCGCTGTGCTTTTTTTAGGATTTTGCATCGTATGTCTGCTTGCGTGCCTCCCATTCCGCTTTCATATCGTCTTTTTTTATATCGGCGGGTTGTAAGTTTTGTCCAATCAGAGGCGGGTGTGAGTGCCAGTTTTTCTGAAAAATACTATGACTATTGGTTGCCCCATCTATGGAAATGAACCGATAGAAATGTTCCGCCAGAAAGGGGGTCAAGGGTGCGAATCGTTGCAGGATCGCAGCAGTTATCTGTGAAAGCGTATGCTGTGCTGTATGCGAGGTTGTAACAGAATCGGATCCCATGGCGCGGATGTAAAAGCGAAGGTCGTCCTGACAGAAATTAGTTAACATTGCCCACATTTCGTGGAAATTCCCTTGTTCGTAAACCTGCTGCACCTCTTGCAAGAGTTGATCAGTAATGATCATTGCCAGCGAATCAATAGAGAAAATTTTGTTGGTGGTAGTTTTTCCTTTGCTATCTACTCTGGGTACTTCAAGATTCGCATGCGTCGGAGCACTGGCGAATTGGGTCTCAGTTTCATCTTTATGGACGCTCGGAGGTGCGTCTACATTTTGGGAATCAAGCAGGAACGGATGGAGATGCTCTCTTATATCATCCAATAGTACTTGGAGCTGCTGATATTGGTCCAAGTAACTTTCTGCGAGTTTCTCAAGTTGTTTGTGCCTTGCCTGTTTTGCTTTGATATTGGGTGCCATTGCAACAAGGCGTATCACGTCAGCAGGATATTTGTTAAGAAATGCCTCTTCAATCTGTATTTCACCATCAATTTTCGGTAGTGACTTAAGCATTAGTTGCTTAAAGGGCTGACTTTCTTTAATTGGACGACTTCTGCTCAGTGCAGCGGAGATAACACTAATTTCAGCCAACCATTTTGTCCATTCAGTATCGTCAATGCTCGTTTGTGGTACAAACATGACACTGTTGTGACCACCGAGCGGTTTTTTGAAGTCAGAGTTGTCAATGATTTGAAGCAGATTGGCAAAATGACTATCGATGAGCGTAGCCTCTTTACGAAAGTCGCCTGAATTACAATTGAGACAACGGGTATCTGCGGGCAGGAGTTCTTCAATACTTAATCCGAACCAAAATTCAAAACTGCGCTGGATAGAATTACGGATTGCGTTGAGCGTATTTTTATCGGTGAGCGGTTCATCACACTGGTCACAGAGCAGAATTGGAAGTGGCATGCCCCATTGACGTTGTGTTGAAACTTGCAATTCTCCGAAATTAAGGACGACCTCTCGGATGTTGCTAATATGTTTATGTTGTGTATCGCCGTAATTATCCCAATATTCTTGAGCATTGAGAAGTTGGGTCGTGCTGTGGTTTTTTGAGGTTGAGAATACCCATTTTGAACACGGACGAAAAACGGCTAATTCTTTGCAGCGCGGGCAGTGCGATGCTTGTATTTCATCGTTATGTGTTTTTAGGAGGTATCCGTACTTTTCCAACTGAGGGACAATAAACTTTTCTGTATCAAACAGATACAAACCGCACAATTGCGCCGCCTCTTCAGTGAATCTTCCGGTTTCATCGAAAATAGGGGTGGTATTTATATCTAATACTTGGGCGATATCGTAACTGTGCTGATGGTGGGCGGGGTTTAGCGGCATAACGCCGGATTTTAAGGCTGGTGTTGATTGGTCATCGGTTTCTGCAATTAGCGTTTCAGGGATAAGCGTAATCTTTAACGCTTTCGATGGAAAAAGTGGGTGTGCTACTGTGTATTCTGCGAGTTCTGTCGCTTTGATTTTCTTGACCAATTTCGGTTTAGGCTGCCCCTTGGCGAGGTGTTTACAAAAATGTTCAAGTTGAGGTTCTGCAAAAAGGAGATATTCCTCCCCCCATTTGGTGAGTCTGTAGGTAGCCTCCTTAGTAATCCCGAGTTCGACGATACCGGCTACCTCCCATAGATGCGGCATCTGGACGCAAAAGGAGACATCAATGCCGAATTCCTCTAATCCGGAATTGAATGGAAACTTCACGTAACCATTCAACGCGTGTATAGGTATTTGTAGGAGATTCGCTTCATTGATTGGAGTTGTGCACTTAGGACACCAAGGACTCAGTTGAGGTAGATCATGTAGGTAGTCGGAATCCCTTAATCGACTTATGAGTGCGATGAGTCTGGCTTCCTGCCGTGATTCGAGTGTTTTCTGCGAGGCATCCCAATCCGCAAAGATACCGAGTTGATAGAATTTCTGTTTTTGGACTTCCAATTCTTGTTTGTGCCGTGCGCGACATCGCTTGCGAAGGACAGATAGTTTGAGTGGAGATTTGGATTTCGCCTCCGCTATAATGCTTTCCTCAATCCAGAGGGGATAGGTTTCCCACGCGGGTACGTATGTGACGTGGTGTCCCTGCATTAACGAAGCTTTGAGGAAAATGTCTTGGCAAATCTTTCTGGAAAGTGTATCAAGTGTCAGCGCGTGAACAGAAGTAGGCATTTCCCGAAGGACGTAGGTTTCTGGTTGAGGGAGGTGATGTGACTGCGTCGGATTTACATTTGACGCAGTGCGTTCTGTAGGCACCGCTTTTTTGTTCGCGAGCGGGTAAACATCGAGGTTTGCCCAAACTTCCAGAACGGCTTTCTCATTTGTCCGTTCTGTCAACTGGAGTTTCTCATCTGGCTTTGAGGTTTTACCCCGTTTACGCGTCGTATTTTTTGCGGGGGAATTTCGTTTTTTCATGTTTTCTATATGTCTCTGAACTATCTGTCAGTTTGACGAGATTGTGCTTTTTGTAAGCGTCCCCTCTCAGTTTACAGTTCCAAGCAGATTGGCATCTCTGTTGATATGTTACCGAAGCATCCGAGCCAGAACCTGTAATAGAATAATCAGTATAAAAGGTGAAATGTCAATACCAAAACTTCGAGACGCGGGTTCAAGGACATTACGAACCGGTTTTAAAGCTGGATCAACGAGGCGACCCGTAAACCAATAGATTTGCCTAACGGTTGAATTTTGTGTGCCAAAAACAAACCAAGAAAGCACTGCATTTGCAATAACCACTATTGTGTAAATCTCAAGTAATTGAGCGATGAACCAAGCGAAGTTGAGCATAGTTATTGTTTATGTAATGTTACTCCAGAAGTTATGCCCTGCCGAGTTCTTTGGCTCGTTGTGTTGCAGCAAGAATTGCTTCTGTGATCGTTGCGCGCAAGCCGCCGCGTTCCAAGGCGTGAAGTCCAGCGGCAGTTGTTCCACCAGGCGTAGTAACACGATTTTTTAGCACCGCTGGGTGCTCCTCGGTTTCGGCTAACATCGTAGCCGCCCCCAGCACAGTATGAATTGCGAGTTTCTGAGCATCTGTCCGAGTTAAACCGACATGGACACCCGCATCAGCAAGTGCTTCAATAAAGAGTGCGACATAAGCAGGTCCGCTCCCACTCACGCCAGTGACGGCATCAAGATGGCGTTCCTCCATAACTAAAGAGACACCACAAGCATCAAAAATTTTCTGAGCAACTTCAAGATGTACCGCATCCGCTACGGTACCAGCCGTTAGGACCGATATTGCAGCCCCGACCGATGCTGAGATATTTGGCATCACCCGAATGATCGGCGGTGCGGTGTCAAAATAGGATTCAAGTGTTGTGGTAGTGACACCCGCTGCAATGCTGATGAGCCATTGGGGTGCCGATAAACTTTGGGCAACTTGTGGTAGAATGTTTGGGACAGCTGCTGGTGGCACTGCACAGAAAATAACATCCGTTTTTTCTACCAAATTGGCGATGGTGCCTGCATCGTTGGAGCCCTTTTCATCACAGAGTTGTTGGACAAGTGTGCTATCTATGTCGGTGACCCAAATGTGTTTTGCGGGGAATACCGCATCAGCAATACTTCGGACGACAATACCGCCCATTTTTCCAACACCTATTACACCTAATCGAAGGTTTTCTGCCACTTTGTTCTCCTGACGGCACCGATACTGGATGCATCTGCCTACATCGAACCGCGTGAACTACGTTAAAGGTTCAAAGATTGCTCTACCGATTCTAACGAGATTCGCACCTTCTTCTATAGCAACCTCAAAGTCATTTGTCATCCCCATGGAGAGATACTGCATGGTAGCCCCAGGGAACTGTTGCGTCTCTATCTTTTCGGCAAGAGATTTCAGTAAAGCGAATGCTGGACGATTTGCGTCGCGTGAAGGGCTTAACTGTCCCATTGTCATTAGTCCGACGATATTTGCTGTCGGATACGCTTGTGCTTCTTCCATGAATGCCAGCAAATCCTCCGCGTCTAAGCCGTATTTACTTGTTTCGCGAGTTGTGTTCACCTGAATTAGAACATCTGTCCGTTGTGTTTGCGTTTCGGATCGGCGTGCTATTTCTGCTAAAAGCCGCAGGCTGTCAACAGAGTGAATCAACGAAAACATCTGAAGCGCGGCTTTAACTTTGTTCCTTTGAAGGTGTCCAATGAGATGCCAACGGCATGTTTCACAAGCAGGGACGGCATTTACGGTTGGGTTGACTGCCACGTACTTTTCTTGTGCTTCCTGTATTCGATTTTCACCGATGTTTTTAACACCGGCAGCGAGAACCGCCTGCATTTCTGGTACTGAACGCCCTTTTGTAACAGCGACGAGTTCTATTGAATCCGGTGTTCGACCACTCCGTTCCGCCGCGCGGGCGATACGTTCGTTAATACTGAAGAGATTATTGACAATCGGATTCAATTGGCACACCCCTCGCCTGGTACTGTGAGTCTCTTTTTAATTCCAAAGTCGGTTCGATTACAAGGGCTGATTAGGATTCAGGATTATCCGTTGATTGTGCATCTGAATTTAAGGATTTATTTGTCTGAAAAAGTATGCCGATAACTGCAACTAAGACAGCGATGCTAATAATACCGATACCGACTGTTATAGTATATGTTGCCTCCGTATAGATCTGCGTGACTTGCGCTGCAGTTTTACTTGTCAACAAAGTTTCCTGATACCTGTTCGGATGGATACCGCCCAATATGATGAAAATGAATCCAATAAAACCTATAACAATTGACAACGTTATGAAGAGCGTACGCATTTACGGTTCCTTAGTATCTACCGAATTGTCGTCTAACAACAAGCCAAAGAAATTATTGAACCTAACAAACTGGAACATTTTGGGAAAATAACGCTACAAATTGTAGTGAGGTTACGATTGTGGACAGTGCTGGAACTGTCGTCACACAATTCGCGATATTTGTATATTTAATGATACCATATTCTTGCAGGGAATGCAAATTTTTCATTTGGCGGTTGTGAGTAAAAAGGGTTCCGGGGAGAAGGCTGAAATTGAGAACCGAACGGCTCAGGTGAAAACTAAAGAGATTTAGTTTTCGAGGTTGAGTCTAGTGATAGCACCCACAACCTAAAGGTTGGGGCTTCGGTTTCATAGACAGTGCGGTTTTCTCATAGAGTCGACCGTCTTAATCCGTCTCCACCAACGGGCGTTTCCCTCGTGTTCTCAAAGTGAATTGAATCAACACAAGGCATATCGTCAAGTGACGGCTATCCCTGCCCGCAATATGTTTAGCGCAGCGTTGATGTCTCGGTCGTGGTGTGAGCCACATTCAGGACATGTCCACTGCCTATCGTTCAATGTTAGGGTTTCATTATGAAAACCACAGTCGCTACAAGGTTTTGTTGTAGCAGTCCATTGATCAATCTCTTTCAAAAGACGCTTATGTTTACGACACTTATACCGCAATATCTCAACAAACTGGTAGAAGGCAAGGTCGGAGACTTTACGTCCCCACAGGCGTTTCATACCGTCAATATTCAGTGTTTCAAGGACAATCGTATCAAACTTCTTACAGAGTTTACTTGCGAGTTGCCAATGAAAGTCTTTGCGTTGATTGCTGATTTTCCGATAGAGACGTGCGATTTGTCTCACACATTGCCACCAACGATTAGAGCCTTTGACTTTACGACTCAATGCTTTGTTGAGAGACCGAAGTTTGTTCAAGGAGTGTTTCAAAGGTTGTGGGTGTTGTATTTTCTCACCCGTGCTCAGTGTCAAGTAAGCGTCTTTCATGCCGAAGTCTGCCCCAACGCTTTTACCTGTTGTCGGCAGAGGTCTAAAATCTGTGTAGTCCGTTGTTATGCAAACCCAATAGCATCCGCAACTATCACGCTTAATAGTGATAGTGCTAATCGTTCCGTGCCATTGACGGTGTTTATGAAAAGTATAAGGCACCCTATCAAACTGCCACTTACGCGTCTTTGGATTCCATTTACGAAAAGTCAATGTGATACGATTGTTAAACAAAGACCAGCCAGCAGAACCCGGATATGTAATAGACTTAAACTTGTGTCTCGGCTTAATATGGGGTCTGCCACCAAGTTTCTTGAAAAAACGATCGTATGCATTATCAATACGCATCAACTCTTGTTGTATCGCTTGACTCGGCAGCATCTTCCAATGCGGATGCGTTGTTTTCTTCAGTTCCTTAAAGTGGGAATCCATAGCATTATAGTTCGCATAGGGCAGCCCGTCTTTATACCGTTGACGTTGCCATTTATGGAAGTAAAAATGCACTTGCCACATATCATCAAGCATATTACCGATACGAATCGTATTAGACTGATCATAAAGCGGATATTTATAGGTTTTCATGGTATATCAAGTACCAAGTTTTTAAACCCTAATCAGTGGGTAGGCAGGCACATTACCAAGTGGTAACGCTGATTATACCTGCCAACTTGATACTATAATTATACCATATTTTTAGGTATATGTCAAATGTTTTTTACTACAAAATCCAACGCCCGTCTACATCCCCAAGCTAAAGCATGGGGTCTTGACGGAAAGATTGATAAATGAGAGCATCCTGCCTGTTTGTCCGTTCTCAGCCCGATGTGAATAAAAGAGATCTGTGCGACAGGCAGTGCAGAATGGGGATACGGAAATAGAAGCGAGGGGTAAGCCTATTTCGATTAATTGGTTAATGTTAGCTGCTTGTAGGCTCAGGTTTGTGCCGTTTCGGACGGTACTGCCGAAGCGTTCCGTAAATTGAGCGAGCAGTTCTGTGCTGACGGTGTAACAACACTTCTGGATGGAAGGTCCCAAATGAATCTGGCAGTTTGCGGCAAGCGTTCCGAAAAGTGTCTCCATCTGGGTGAGGGCATTTACGGCTATACCTGCAAAAGTGCCTCGCCAACCTGCATGAACGATACCGATTGCGGGGGTTGCGACATCTAAGATGAAAACAGGGACACAATCCGCAGTGAAGATGCCCAACGTTACGCCACATCGCGCAGAGACAAGCGCGTCTGCTTCTGGTCGCAATTCAGGGATCGCTGGTACTTCTTCATGGACATCAATAACTTCGGCACTGTGAATTTGATGACAATAGTATAGATCTGCCAAGCCGGTCTGCTGAAAGAAAAGTGCTTTGTTAGCCGCGACTGCGTTTGGATCGTCACCCACATGTTCAGCAAGATTCAGGGAAGCGTAAGGGGTAGGACTGACACCACCGCAGCGTAGACTCACACCGGCGGTGACGATACCGGTTGCCTCAAGTTCCTGAATTGGATGATACATCTTCATGATTTGTAATCTTCTCTCGGCGGACTAAAGATGTCAAGTGCGACAGCGGGTTCATCAAAGGCTTTCGCGCTATGTTTCACATTGGAAGGAATGAGATAAGCGTCACCCTTTTTAAGGATCCGTGAATCTCCATCAATCGACAATTCAAATGTTCCGTCAAGTACCATTCCCATCTGTTCATGCGGATGGCTATGTTCAGTGACAACACTATGCGGTTTCAGATGAACAAAGGACATCATCAGTTTCTCGCCGTGAAGTGTCCGGATGCTCGCTCCGTGAAAAACCTCTTTTTCGGGTTGTTCATCAATGACAAAAAAGGGCATCGGTTACGGGTGCCTCCTGTTTTCTATGCTGACGCGGTTTGAAACGCCACCAGCGATGCATAGCCTTTTTATGGGAATGCGCCATTTGGGGTCGTAGGTTCGACGTAAAGTAATCTCTTACAACTTGAGCAGTAAACAGGTTTTTCATACTTTTGAGCTTCTTTTAGCGTCTGGGGTTGAATGGCGATACGGCAGCTGCTACAAGTGCCGTTCTTACCTAAGGCTACAAAACCGACTTTTGCTCGTGCTGCACCCGATTGGCTTGCAAGCTGCGCTTTCATCCACCGGTGATATTCGTCCCTGCGCACCTTGTTGATCTGCGGAAGAAATTCCTTCCGCTGTTTCAACTGTTCAACTCTTTCTGTTTCTAAGGCACGGAGTTCCTGTCGGAGTTGCTCAGTTTCGGCAGCGGTTTTTTCCTTTTCTTGATTTACGAGAGTTTCAAGTTCCCCCAATTCTTGCTTTAACTGGTCGGATTCCTCCATCAGGAGTAGGATCGTGTCTTCAGCCTCTTCATCTTGTTGGTCTAAGAATTCGATTTGTCGTTCTAAGGCGGTATAGGCTTCGTTGGACGTGACAGTCCGCTGTTCGTCTTGATATTTTTCGCGTTGCACAGCGTTCATTTCAATTTCAGCATTCTTGGTGCGCTGTGTTTTTTCTGCTTCCGCGAGTTCCGCTGATTTTGCTGCCAGGTCTACTTCGTGTTTGGCGACCGTCGCCTGTAGCTGCTCAATCTGGTTCGGGATGTCTTGGAGTTTTTGTTGGATTGTCAACAGTTTTGAATCACGTTCTTGTAGTTGGTAAAGCAGTGCAAGCTGCTGCCTCAAAGACTCGTTAGCCATTATGCTTCTGACTCCTTTTCTACGAGATAGGCGAAAAAAATACCGAGTTGATACAGAAGGAAGAGTGGTATTGCCATCAACAGCATTGACCATGGATCTGCAGGTGTCAGCAATGCTGACATGACACAAATACCTAATAAAGCATAGTTCTGTTTTTCACGAAACCCGCGCGCATTAATCACACCGATACGGGATAGGAACGCCATCACTATCGGTAACTCGAAGGCGATACCGAAACCTAAGATCAACCGAGTTATGAAACTTACATAGTTTTGCAAGTCCCATCTGTTCGGCATACTTGGAAACAGTTGTGCTGAGAATTGCAGGACCACCGGTGTAACAATAAAATAGGCAAAAGCAGCACCAAGGATGAAAAATGTAAGGATAATCAAAAAAAGCGGGATAGCAAATCGCCGTTCTTCGCGATTTAACGCCGGAAAAACAAATGCCCAGACTTGATAAATGATTATCGGGAGTGCCAATAAAATGCCTGCCGTAATTCCCAATTTCAGGAACGCCATGATGCCTTCGAGTGGACCGACTTTCATGAGTTCAGCGTTGACACTGGAAGTTCCCGCACGCATCACGATTGCCAAAAAACCCAATATTGACGCTTCAGAACCGCCTGCAGTATCAATAGCACGTGCGATCAGCGTATTCATAGAAGTTCCCAACGGGAACATAATTACTTTCTCAATCGGTCTGCTAAAAGACAAACATATTAGCGTAAAAACGGCGATTGTGATTGCAATGATGATAATTCGCCGCCGGAGTTCCTCCAGATGCTCCCAGAAGGTCATTGCGACATCGTTAAATTCCTGAGATTCCATAATACGTGTTGCTCGCGAGGTTAATATGGATTAAGAGGATTTCGGGGGCTTGATATTTGGTTCCGGGTCCTTATCAATTTCATCTGCTGCCTTTGTCAGTTCATCTTGGAGTTCGGAGCCGGCGCTCTTAAATTCGCGTATCGCTTTTCCGAGCGAACGTCCCATTTCTGGAAGTTTTTTCGGTCCGAAAATGATGAGGGCAGCCACAAGGATTATAAATATCTCCATTCCGCCTATTCCACCCATGTTCTTCGTTCCTCCTTCAATGGTATATGACGATCTGTTACTGTGCATTAGTATATCATGAAACCAATCTATTCGCAATCAATTTTTTTAAATGGTTATCAGTTATCGATTGTCTGAATGGGGATTTTCAGAATTATATTGCCTGAATCACAGATTACGCAGATTGCGCGGACTTTAGAGATAAAAAAATGGGTGAGAGCGTGAAAAGGAGAGTGGAAGGTTGAAGGTATTGGAGGTATGTGCTTTTGATTGTCTGAACTCACGTTGCATTTGGGCGAGTACGCCGCAAAGGGAATTGCCACAATCCCGCAACAGACAATTCTCAACACAGGTTGTTTATAGTGTCGTTTATGGCCGCGGTAGCGGGTGGCGGAATGCTTAGGATTGTTTTAGAACTCATTTGCGATTATAACTAAATCCAGGATGTTGACAACGCCGTCGCCGTTAATATCCGTTTGTGTCGTGTCTTTACCGAACTCATCTGCTACCAGTACCAGGTCTAAAATGTTTATCTGTCCGTCTTGGTTCACATCGTAGGGTGGAATCGTTGTATATTCTGTGTCAGGTGCAAATCCAACGTAAACGCCCCACTGATCTCCTTCATTATTAGCAACAGCAATAAGTAAAACATTTTTCCCTTGTTTGAGCGTGATTGGCAAAAAAGTTTGGTAATCCGGATGTCCATAGTATCCGGCGTTTTTGTGAATAAGTGTTCCGTTAAGCCACGTTTTTGCTTCAAAGTCACTTCCGATAAACAGTTTTGTATTCTGTTCGCTGGTAGAATAGAAAGTATAGCATAAATAGATGATGTAGTCAGGAATATTGGGTGGATTTATTCCGTTGTCACGTAGCATTGTGTTAATGTTGCCAATAGCGTCTCCATCCAGTTCACCAACTCTCCAAACATTGTTTCCGACACTTTCCCCCTCTGTTGCACCATTGGTAGATATTTCAATTTCTGTCACCATATTGTTGCTTGCCTCTGCGAGTGCGTCTTTTCGTGAGTGATTAAGCAGTACACCTTCCCAAATGCCGGGCTCACCAAGGGCGGTCACCCATAACAACGGTTTTTCTATTTTAGGACCTCCGATGGGGAAGCCAGGATTTTTGAACAGGGTTATAGATGTGCTTTGAAGTAATGTGTTTAAAGGTGAAAAATCAGAAATATCATTTTTTCGCAGATCAACCCATTTTAGTTGGGTTAAATTTGCTAATGGAGACACTGAAGTGCATACGCTTATTTAGGCCACAATTTCGCAAAGTTAAGAGAAGGTTTTTCGTTGAAATTCCATAGGTGTCAGATACCCTAACGCCGAATGTGGACGTTTATAGTTATACACCTGTGTGATAAAATGCCCGATGTGCTCTCTGGCCTCATGGATGTTCTGGTAGTCATTGAGATAAACTTCTTCCTCTTTGAGCGTGCGGATGAGTCTTTCAGCATATCCGTTTTCCCAAGGCCGTCCGCGCCGTGCGACAGAGATCTCGACGCCATGCTCTTGGAGTGTTGCGATATACGCATTTGAAAGATACTGCACGCCTTGATCGGAATGATGTATCTCACAGATGCTGTGGCAGAACGCCTCTTTCAGCGGTTTGAGCGTCAGAGATTGGTTCAAGTGCTGACTGATCTGCCACCCTCTAATCACTCGCGTGAAGACATCCATGAGCAGGCAGAGGTAGATGAAGCGGTGCTTGAGACGCACATAAGTAATATCTGCCACCCAAACCTGATCCTGATGAGAGACCTCAAGGTTTTCGAGCCGGTTGCTCCAAGGTTTCTCGCCTTGAAGCGATTTTGTTGTTTGACGAGCACGCTTGATAGAGACTAAGAGATTATTCTCTCTCATTAACCGAGCGACGCGTCGGGTCCCAACGCTGTATCCCTGACGCACGAGGAGCTGTGTGATACGCCTGTATCCGTATCTCGGATACGCGCCAGCAAGTTTCTCTATTTCAGCACGCAGAACCGCTTCGGACGGGGCCTCTTTGGGGTGATAATAGAAACTGCCCCGGTTGACACCGAGGATTTCACAAATATCTCGCACGGAATGCTCCTGTCGCAATGCCAAAATGTGGCATCGCTTTTCAGCTAAGGTAAGTCCAACTCCGTCAATAGTTTTTTTTGGATGTCTAAGGCAACCGCCATTCTACCAACGAGCTGCTCAAGGTGAGCGATACGTTTCTCATCATCGCTGGACCGCTTGTCAGTAGACTCAAACAGGGAGGCGGCATTTTCAACGAGTTGTCGCTTCCACTCTGAGAGTTGATTTTCGTTGAGATTGTGTCGTCGACACACTTCTGCTTGGGAAGTCGCACCGCTGAGGACTTCAAGAACAAGTTCTGCTTTAAACTCAGGGGTGAATCTTCTGCGTTTCGCCATTGGATACTCCTTTCAATTGAGATTGTCATTATAGCACAATCTTCCTTTAGGGAGTGGCCTAAAAAACCGTAGGCAGTACACACATCTGATATTTTATTATTTCCTAAACGTAGAAATTTGAGTTGTGTTAAGCCAGTTAATTGGGATATATCTGATATTTCATTATCCCAAAGATCTAAGGTTTCCAGTTTCGTTAGGTTGGCTAAAGGGGTTAGGTCGGATATGTCCGCTCCGGCAGCAGAAAAGAGACGCAAATTTGTTAGGTTTGCGAGGGGACCTATACTGGATACAGAATTTGCGTCTATGTTCAATTCTACAAGGTTTATTGCAGCCTCAAGTCCCGACAAGCTGCGTATCCCCACCTGTTGTAGTCCTAAGTATTTCAGTTGTTGCATATCCTCTGGCGTGAGTCTGGATAGATTGTCTTTTCCTAATTCTTTTTTAATTGCGGCGCGTAGGTGTGAATCTTGTATATGAGAGTAAATTCCCGTTGTTAATATTGTTTCCGTGTCGTTGATAGTAAACACGATTTCAGCAAAGTGTTGTGTCCACGCATCGCGTTTGACTGTGCCGTTGGGGGTTGTGAGGGATGATAATCCTAAATTCTGTAGCCTCGGCTTCTCTTGTACGTATTCCAAAAATGTTTGCGTCTCCAAGCCGACCGCGGCGGCAGCATGGTCGGCGGTTAGGGGTGAAAAGAAAGTCTCGTGAAAGAGATGTACAGGCTCAACGCCACCAAAGCCTGCCCCTGTTTTTTCGACAGCTGTTCGGTAGCGGTCCGTATCCTCTTGTACGAAGGTGTCCATGACTGCCTGTTCAACGTAAAGACTTAAGGCACGCTCTTTGTCAAAAAGTGGGTTGGGGTTCTGCTCAATAGCGGCTCGGACTGTATCTTCAAAGGTTTTCATGCCTTCTGTGTGGCAGCCGATACAGGAAATCCCGTTACGGACGGTTGGGTCGTCGGCTTTGGGGTCTGAAACGATGTCAATGGGTGCGGCATCGAGTCGTTCGCCGTTTGCGTCAGAGAGGTAGTAGCCTTGTAGCCCGTTGGGTAAATTAAAAACAATCTCGCCGCCGTCATGCCTAAAATTGAGCGGGTGTGTGAAAATGTTCTGTATGCTTGCACTGCCTGCGAAATCATAACTTTTCCAGTATGCGCCGTATTTTGACAGATGTCGCTCTACAACCCGGTTGTGATTAGAGACACCGGACTTGTTGACACCGGCGCGCCAAACGCGTTCGCCGGGTGCGTTGAATAGGTTTTCAACAACGTCTACTTCCAGTCTGCGTTCGAGTTGGCTATCGGTATCGGGTAAATCGAGAATATCATGGTAGAGCGGTGGACGGGCGGCGTTTGCGATAAACCAATCCATATACACATAGGGAATATTGCTGTCTGTGAGTTGTTGCAAGGTCTCATAAGTGGGTAATTCAAAGCCGTAAGCGTAAGGATAAATAGCCTCTATGTGTGTCCATGCATCGGTAGTATCCCAACCATAATCTCGCAGGTCAATGTAGAAAATGTGGTGGTTTCCAATCGGTTGCGGGTTGTGAATTTCTACGCCCCATGACAGGCTGTTAACAAGTTTAGAGAGTGCGGTTTGGTAGGCGTGTAGCGTTCCTGGTGTTTCGCCTGCGTTATGGAGATGTGTTAGGGTAAAGTAGCGTGCGAAACCCCTGTCAAAAGGGTTCAACGTTTCGAGATGGGTTTTGATGCTATTTAGCATCGCCGAGGGTGAGATGAAATTTATATCGTGTTGGGTTTCC
>PYJC01000093.1 GCA_003635255.1 Candidatus Poribacteria bacterium
GCGATAGCAATTTGCAGAGACGAATATGCATCATTGTCCAACCCGAAAAAATAATTTTAGGACTTACGCAGTCTCCTTTGCAGGCGGGGTTTTAAACCCCGCCTGCAGTGCGTAAAGAAATAATTTTTTTGTTTTTTTTTACAAAAATGTGCAAAAGTGCATCCGAAAATGTGTTTAAGCGAATCATTGTCATTTTTTAAATGATAATGGTATCCTAATGCCGCTTTATCGCGGTAGAGAGAAAAAGGAGGAATTTGTTATGTTAGCAAACCAGAGGAGGTGTGACACTTAGTGTTACGCCCTTGCGGTGTGACACTAAGTGTCGCACTCTTTGGAAAGGGACGGGGGGTTCAAAACCCTCTGTCCCCTATTTACAAAGTATGCTATTTCGGTTGCTGAACCAGATTTTTATGGCATATTTTTTTGTTTTTGCGTATACTATTATGTAGTTTGCAAGCGGTGATCATTGTTGAAGTGTGATTGACACCCTTGTAGCGTTTTGAATCACAAACATAGAGAAAAATAAAAAAGAGGAGGTACCTACCATGTCATTAAGAGTAAGTTTAAGCCACGCTACATTTCATTTGAACATATTGAGTTCAGGGCGATGGTGCCTCTGCCCATTGACAGATTGATGGAAATGGCATAGGCGCAGTCGCCTCACATTGAGGGAGTTGCTCTATCTATGCCAAGATTTAATCCAGATTTTTGGGAGATTCCGGTCCCGCCGGATTTTTTTGACCAACTCACCACCGAGGACTATCTCTGGTATCGAGCACCTGATGACGAATATACGGCGGCGCGTCGTGACAAGCGGCAGGCGGTCTTAGAACAGATTCGTCAGATTATCGCGAAGGAGTTAACCGAACGTCAAACCGAGTGTATCCAACTCTACTTCTATAAAGGTAAAACACAGGAGGAGATTGGGAGTATTCTCGGCATTTCTCGCCGTGTTGTGAGCCAACATCTTTTTGGTGTTACACGGAACGGGAAGCAGATAGGCGGCGCGATTAACAAAATCCGAAAGGTGTGTCGAAAACTGGGAGTAGAATTTCCATAGGTGCCAAGGTAGAATCTGTAATGAATCTTACCCGTGCAATTCAATGCGAGAGGGGACCTTGAAGGTTCTCTCTCGCTTGGAAGCACTTATAGGACTTACGCAAAAAACAGTAATTTCAGCATTTTAACCCCTAAATCCCCCTTATCAGGGGACTTTGAAAGGAAATGCGCAAGTCCTAACTTATTAACTACCTTCCTTAAACCGATAGCCGACGCCATGTACCGTCTCAATATGCTTACCGAATTCGCCGAGTTTACGTCGGAGACGGCTAACATGCGTATCCACCGTCCGATCGATCCCGTAATAATCCTGCCCCCATATCACGTCCATGAGAATATCACGTGTAAAGACGCGTCCGGGTGACTGTGCGAATAACGTAATGAGTTTAAATTCGGTAGCGGTCAGGTCAATTGGGCCGTTCTCGGTCAGCACTTGATGTTTATCGAGATCAATTGTTAACCCATGCGTTTCAATCTGTTTGGTGCTTTCTGTCTGTTTACCGACGTGGATGCGGCGTAACACAGCAGACACCCGTAGCACCACTTCCCTCGGACTAAAAGGTTTTGTGATGTAATCATCGGCACCGAGTTCTAACCCCGTAACCCTATCTTTTTCTTCCGTCTTTGCAGTTACCATGACGATCGGAATATTTTTAGTCCTCGGATCGTTCTTTAATAAGCGACAGACAATGGTTCCATCTACTTCTGGAAGCATCAAATCGAGTAAGATGAGGTCCGGTGGTTTTTCAACAGCCCGATGCAATGCATCTGCGCCATTTCGGACGTAATCCGTTTCAAAACCTGCCTCTTGGAGGTTATATCGTAATAAATCCGCGATGTCGCGTTCATCTTCAACAATTAAAATCTGAGCATCCATTTCAATAATTCCTTGCGGTCAATTTTAACATCACGATTATTTTAACAAATCCTGCGGATCATGTCAATCTTTACAGATATTTTGTCAGAGCCATTTAATTCTCGAAAAAAAATAGTGAACGGGAGTAGGAAATGTGCTATTATTTACTGAAATAGAAAGGGGTGATGACTGATTAAGATGGTAAAAAATATAATTTGTCTATCAAACTGGATTTCGAGGTTGAATTGTTGGGGCATCTGTGTGCTTATCGTATTCACTTTTTCTGCGCGTAATGTCTTGGGGATGCGGGGGTTTACAGCCGAAAATGCTGTCACACAAAAGCAGTATGAGGCTGATTTTAAAGAACACGTTTCAGCAGAAAGATGCCGGTATAGATTGCGGCGCCTGACTGAAGAACCACATCTCGCAGGCAGCGAAAATAGTCGCAAAGTAGCCGAATACCTGCGTACTGAATTTGAGAGTTACGGTCTACAGGTTCAGATATATGAATATCAGGTATATCTTCCCTATCCGCTTGAGATACATGCGGAACTTGTTTCACCTGTCCAACATATTGCTGTTAATAAGGAAACGGGTTGGGACTGGGACAAGGATTCCTATGAAACCGAGATTGTGCCCGGGTACAACGCTTATTCGCCAGATGGAGATGTAACCGCAGAACTCATCTATGTCAACAGAGGGTTGCCCGAAGATTATCAAATTCTCAAGGAACGCGGTATTTCGGTAGCAGGGAAAATCTGTATTGCCCGATATGGTGGAAGTTACCGCGGTGTGAAGGCAAAAGTCGCAGGCGATAACAGGGCAGTTGGGTTAATCCTCTACTCGGATCCCACAGACGATGGATATATGCGTGGGGATGTCTACCCCCGCGGTCCGTGGCGTTCGGAAGATGCGATACAGCGTGGCACCGTGAAATATATCTTTCAGCATGCCAGTGATCCGTTGACACCCGGTTGGGCAGCAACTAAGGATGCCGAGAGGCTTCCGATTGCTGAAGCCACCGATCTCCCAAAGATTCCTGTACTTCCGATCGCTTATAAGGATGCCGAACCGTTTTTAAAAGCACTCGCGGGCCCGAATGTCCCGTCAGAATGGCAAGGGGGTTTGCCTTTTGCGTATCATATCGGACCGGGACCTGCTAAGGTTCGCATTAAAGTACGTTGCGATCATAGCACTCGTCCGATCTACAATGTTATTGCGACGTTAGAAGGCACAGAATATCCGGATCAGTGGGTGGTCTTAGGTAACCATCATGATGCATGGGTTTACGGTGCGGCGGATCCCGGTAGCGGAACAACCGCCCTATTAGAGGTAGCACGGTGTTTGGGTGAACTCGCCAAAAAGGGGATGCGTCCGAAGCGGACGATCGTTTTCGCGGCATGGGATGCCGAGGAATTCGGGATCCTCGGTTCAACGGAATGGGTTGAAGAGTTGAAATCGACGCTGCAGCAGAAAGTTATCGCGTATCTTAATGTAGATATTGCGGCAACCGGTGGACGGTTCTATGTGAGTGCGATCCCGTCCTTACGAGAGTTAATTCGGGAAGTGACGCAGCATGTGATTGACCCGCGAACGCTAAAGCCGGTTTACGAGAGTTGGAAAGCAGCACAAGGCAGGGAGATACCACAGGTCGGAAATCTCGGAAGCGGTTCAGATCATTCGCCATTTGTTGGGCATGCCGGTATCCCGGCGATCAGTATGGGGTTTAGCGGTGCTTATGGGGTTTACCACGCCATGCAGGACAACTTTTACTGGATGGAACATTTTGGCGATCCAACGTTTCAATATCAAGCAGCGATGTCAAAAATCTGGGGAATTCTCGCACTTCAACTTGCCAACGCCGATATTTTACCCTTTGACTACGAGACTTACGCGACAGACCTGATGACCCCTCTGAAGTTGTTACAAAATTCCGGTTCAAAAAACAAAATTGCGCAGGGCGTTAAAGCATTGGATGATCTGCTCACGGAGTGGCAACAGGTAGCAGGTTTGCTTAACCAAGGGCTTGTGCGATACCTCGCTTCTGAGGATCTGTCTCGGATTGGAGAAATAAACCTGCGGCTGTATCAGTTGGAACGGAATTTGACGAGTGAATCCGGGTTGTCGCTACGTCCGTGGTTTAAGCATCTTATCTATGCCCCGGGACTGAATACCGGCTATGCGGCGGTCGTTTTCCCTGCAGTTGAAGATGCTATTGCACATGGAGATGATGCCGAGGTCCACGCTGAAATTGATCGGTTAGTTGCAGCGTTCACACGGATGATTCAAGGGATTAATGAAATCCGGGAGATGCTGTGATTAGCCATCAGCCATCAGCAAGCGTCGCTACGGGACTAAATTTGATAGGTGCGGTTTTTAGCGCAGGCACCCGACTTCGCCAACCCGTTACCGAATACTTTTCTTCATCAAACGCCATCTACTTCACTGTCGTTTGACGGTGTGACTGCTACTGCCGAGGTTGCTTTTAAGACGACCAGATCGTCAATTTGAAAGGGGCTGTTGTACTCAGTTTGAACGGAGTAGTGTTCTCTGTCTATTTCAACATGATAGGTGAAGTTATGTCCTTTAAACGCTTCCCCAACGATACGTCCGACTTTCGCGCCACTATTCCAAGCATCGGATCTGTGTATCTTTAAGCATTCGGGTCGGATAGACAGAAGCACATCGCCTTCGGCTTCGCCATCCACTTTTACGCGTCCGAAAGGTGTGTCGGCGATGCCATGTCTCACGTATGCGGTAATAAAGTTCGTCTGCCCCAGAAAATCTGCGACGTAAGCCGTTTGCGGATAGCGGTAGACTGCTTCAGGGGTACCAATCTGTTCAAGAACCCCGTCTTTCATTACGCCTAACCGTTCAGCGAAACTCAATGCTTCTTCTTGTGAATGTGTAACGAGCACGGCACTGATGCCTGCGGCTTTCAGAAGTGATCGGACTTCTTGGCGGGTTGTTTGTCTGAGCCCTGGATCAAGATTCGAGAACGGTTCATCTAAAAGGAGGAGTTTGGGACGTGCGATCATTGCGCGTGCGAGTGCGACGCGCTGCTGCTCACCACCGGAAAGATGATGTGGCATTCGTGTTTGAAGTTGCGTTAAGCCGACCATCCGCAGTACTTCTAATGCTCTTTCCCACCGTATTTTTTTCGCTGTTTTTCGGAGACCGAAGGCGACATTCTCAATGACATTCTTATTTGGGAAAAGGGCATAGTCTTGAAACACGAACCCGATTCCCCGTGATTCGGGTGGCACGTGGATATTGCTGTTCACGAGCATCCGTTTTTCCATGGCGATTGTTCCAGCATCTGCTTTCTCGAAACCGGCGATGAGGCGCAGGGTCGTCGTCTTTCCGCACCCACTGGGTCCTAAAAGCGCGAAAATTTCGCTTGGGTATACGCTGAAACTAATGTCTTTAACGATTGGGGGTTGGTTAGCAGTAAACCCTTTTGTAATTCCGTTTACTGTGAGTAGTGGTGTTGGCATTAGGTTTCCGTCTGACTTTAAACGTTGGTTGTTCTAATTTCTGTCTCTCCATAATTCAATTGTACGATGAACCCCGTGTTTTGTCAAATTGGCGTTAAAAACCACGCTTGCTGAACAAGATGGGTCGCTGCTAAAGTGTATGACCTGCACCAGAGGATGGCATATAGAGGTTCAAGGCGAAGCTGATAAGACTCAGGATACTGCGCGGGATGTAATCGCCTAAAACGAGACCGAGGAAAAATGGGATCGCTTTCCGATACGTCTGCCACCCGGAAAATCTGAGGATAAGAAACTTAATGAGCCAACTCACCATTACAGGGAACCAGAAGTAGATAAGTCCCCCCCACGAAGCCCCCGAAAGCACGTAGCCTGATGGGTGAAGTGTCCACCACAGCAGGCGTGTCCGTAAAAAATTGAGAAGGAACACGAAACCGAATCCACCACACATAAAGGCAACGGCGCTAATGTCGGGTTCTTTCGGATGCTGTAACCAACTCTGAAGCGGATTGAAACTCTCCCATCCGAATCGTCCGACAACGCCTTGGCATTGTGCGAGTACGCCGTAGTGATATGCCACCTGTAAATACGTCCAGAACGTTGCTAATGCCCCGACAGCGATAGCGAGTGCCATCCCTAAGAGCAAAGTTTTGCCGGGCATACCCGAACGTTCACCGATCCGTAAGGATTCTATCTGGTTCGGCATCGGGTGTGAACGGTTGCAACGGTTGAAAGCGTAGAGGAAGGTCATCACTGTGAGGTTTGCAGCACCCAATCGCCGGGTACCGAACATACTCACCATCATCTGCCGCGGGTTGATACCGATGACTTCATGGTAAGGCGGACCGAGTTCGGCACGCACGCGTCCTATGGCGATTGCAAACGCAATAAACAGGGCATAAAACACACCGATTGCCCAGAGTGACATCCCCGCTGCATAACAGAATCCGAAGACAAGTCCGATACTCAGGACTGTTAGGACAGCCACCGTCCGGTAAGAGAAAGGTTCCCGGTTATCATCTCCCCGTTCACGCCCGATGACATGTTGGAAGAAACGTGCGAAATGCCGTCGGCTCATCCAGAGTGTCAACACAGCAATCCCTACCCAAGCCCCTGAAGCCCGGTCATTGAGATGCAGGACACTGATATTCGTGACACCAACTGCACTGGCGATGACGCGTTCGGCGCGGGTCAGCCAAAAGAAGAACCATGTTGAGAATGCGAGGTCAAGCGGCATAAAATAGGTGAGTCCAACAATCGCCAAGTTAAAGGACATGGAGGCGTAGCCGATCGCGTTCCAAGGGCGTTCTGTAAAATGCCGATCGAGCCGGTAATTCGGTGGCAGGGCGGGGATAACAGGGAAAATGTCGTGTAGTCCAGCCATCACGCGAAGCAGGGCGGCGAACCCAAAGCCGAACCAGAGGGCACGGGAGCGGAAAAAGCTGCGATTGGTCGTCATCTGCAGTGGCAGTTGTGTTAGCGGGAAACTTAGTTTTTCGCGTTCCATCCACTGCTTACGAAGTAGCAGCCCTAAACAGAGCAGTGAACCGTAGAGTAGGAAAATAAAGCCGGACCAGAGGAGTGCCGGTCTCACCCAGATGCGGAGGTGTTCTGCCCAATAGAGGCTCGACTCGCCTTCATAATAACCCGCTAAAAACTCGAACTCGTGTACCGTGAGCCATGCTGGAATGTGGTGTAGAAAGAGTTGTGCCCATTCGTTTTCAGGGCTTGCAAACCAGAATGGATGCGCGAGGGTTCCCATCAGAATTGCCATCATCGCGTGTCCTGAGATCGTGGACACCATTGTCACCATTATATAGATGAGTAGCAATTCTGCGGGGGTAAACGCCATGCGGGGAGAAAGTTTGCGGAGCACGACGTTGAGCGCTATTAGCACAACTAACGTGAAAACTGCGTTAGAAAAGGGTGAGACCAACGTGTAGACCGCGTACCAGAGTTCGCTGGCGATGCCCACCCAATAAGCGTTAACGATAACTAAGATTAATCCGACGATAAGTGCTTTTTTGGTGATGACATCGGGTGGGTTAGCGGTTCTGGAGTTCATTCTTCAGTTGTCGCTTCGTCGGGTACTACAAGTGTATTGGCTTGCGTCGTTGAAGGGGGTTCCCCCACTTCTGGTGGATTAAGATACTTGGCAACTTCATCGGCTTTAATGATGCGAATTGCCTCCCGTAATTGCTGGTCGTATTCGAGGTTAACGACTTGATTGATACCGACATAAAGGTTAAAAACCCGTTGAGCGCGCTGTTTTAGCCACTTTAGACTGATGTGAGTGCGTTCTTCTTCAAGCATTTGTTGTAGTGTTGGAAGTTCATCTACAATTTTGGAGAAATCTGTCGGTATCTCATCGGGTTCTTTATGCTGTTCATCAATCCACTTTGTGATGAAATTACTGAGCGTATTGGTTGCATCCGCCTTTCTGAGCATTATCTGTTCGATCTCATCGGGTTCTTCATCAGCAATAAGGACTTGTGGGGTAATTCCCACGTCATCAATAGAGGTTCCATTGGGTGTGTAATAGGAGGAGATTGTCAAGGATATTGAACCGCCGTCTGGTAATGGATACCGTTTTTGGACGACCCCTTTACCGTAAGTTTTCTGCCCGATGAGGATGCCGCGTCGGGTGTCTTTTATCGCACCTGCTACGATTTCGGAAGCACTTGCGCTGAATTCATTGACGAGGACAACAAGCGGGATGTCCGACGGACAGAGGAGTTTTTCTGTTGCGCGGTACTCCTCATCAAAATCGCTTCTTCTGCCTTTCGTTGAGACGATAACACCTTCATGAATAAAAGCATCAGCAATATGGTAGGCAGCGTTCAGCAAACCGCCCTGATTGTGCCGTAAGTCTAAGATGAGGGCTTTCATGCCAGCATCTTTATGTGATTTGAGAGCTTTATTGAATTCATCTTCCGTGCCCTCTGTGCGTTTGCTACCGATAAAACTTGTAATTCGGATATAGCCGATGTCCTGCTCAAGCATCGTTGATTTGACGCTATTAATAGGGATCCTCCCTCGGGTCAATGTCACATCGAAAGGGTCAAGAAATTTACGTTTGACTGTAATCGTTACCTCGGTGCCGATCACACCCCTAAGCAGATCGACGACATCGTCAATCCCCATCCCTGTTTTTTCGCTGAGATGGATCTGCTTACCGTTGACCTTAGTAATATAGTCTCCCGCTTGAAGGTTCGCGCGTGCAGCGGGTGTATTCGGTATCGGTTTAGAAATTTTGATGAATCCTCGATGATCTGGGTAAATCTGAACACCCAGTCCTCCAAATTCTGCATTATAAAGGTTTTCGACAGCGCGCTGATGTTCGCGCGGTGGAACATAATATGTGTAGGGGTCATGGAGAGAGGCAAGTGCCCCTTCGATTGCGCCCCGAAACATATCATTGCTATCTTCTATAGGTTTGTAGTAATTTATCGTGGCAATTCTGATAGCCTCAGTGAGTGCCTCATCTAACGTCTCACGGGTGACGCGTTCGTTTCCGCTCATTGCATGCTTTTGACCGGGATTAATGAGGAAGAACGGAATGCCGATAGCAAGCACTAAAACGATGAAGGACAAAGTGTATCTTTTCATGAGCATTTCCCTCTGTATTTTGAGATTTGATTCAAGTTCTTTATCATTTTAACATGAATCCAACATTCGTGCAACAGATTTTTTTATGAGCTATCAGCAGTCAGCCATCGGCAGTCAGTCGTCAGTCTGAATGTGGTTGTGTCTTCCATCGATTGTGAAGCCATAACCACTGTTCTGGATATTTATGTATATACGCTTCCAACTGTTTCAGCATCTGTGTTGTGTAGAATTCAATATCTCGTTGAAAATCATCGGAGGGTTTGACATGGATTGGTGCGGAGATATGGACGTGGTGCTTATCGTCGGGTTGGCGTATACTGAGTGAAAAGAGGAGCGGTGCGCCAGTCTTACGTGCGATCACAGCGGGCCCGCGGGCTGCTGAAGCCGGTTTCCCCAGAAAATCGACAAAAACGCCTTCGGGACCAGCGTTCTGATCTGCAAAGAAGCCGACGGCTTCGTTGTTTTTAAGGGCGCGCAGTGTTTCTCGGACGGCTTGCTTCCGGGGAATGAGTTCCAAACTCATCTGCTCGCGATGCCGCCAGATGTAAGTATTGAGTAGATCATTTTTCACAGGGAAGGCGATGGCTTTCGCACGATCGGGGATCAGCACCCCGTAGACGAGTGATAGGAGTTCCCAATTTCCGAAATGGGGTAAAAACACAATCGCGCCTTTTCCTTCTGCCAATGCTGCATCCAGATTTTCTCTTCCTGCTACGGTGACCTCGTTCCAAATGTTCTTAATGTTGAGTTTGGGGAACCGGAGGAATTCGATGCAAGTTTTGCCGACGTTGATGAAACTCGCTTTACAGATTTCGATACGCTGCGATGCTGTGAAGTGGTCGCCAAACGCGATTTGTAGATTATCTGAGGCGATCTCGCGTCGTTTTTTGACGAGATAATAGAATAAAAGTCCTATCCCGCGCCCGAGTTGCATTGCCCATTTCTTAGGAAGCCGACGGCACCACCACGCGAAGGCAGCCACTATCCGATATGTCCATCTATCTTTCCATGTGCCGCGTTCACTATGCATGCCATTTCTCCTTTGTGCTTTAAACTAAGTATATCACACCTATTTGTCCAAAGCAATGCATTAGTTTCGGACTTGACACAGAGCTGCGAAATCTATAGAATAACTTTACGCAATAAGTAGTTTTGGGCTTGGTTAAATTTAGTTTCACAGTTTTTTGCTATTATGAGTTCGTGAGGCTAATTCGTTATTAATCTCATGTCTCCACATTTTTAATTTGACAAAAAGTGTCAAATAGTGTATACTATTCAAAACGTCACTTGGTAGGGAATGTCATCAGCCTTGCTTGAGGCTGTCCCTACCACAACCGAATGACATCGGGAAGTGACGGACTGTTTCAAAGTGACGGAAACTCATTAACTAATGAAAATACAAATATATTGTTTGGAAACTATGCATAATACACTTGTCCGTATGCTATGCACTTATTTTTGTTTCCAAACAGAGGTCAAGTCATGAAAGAGAGAATTGTGTTTTTTATACTCGGTGCAGTGTTAGCGACTATCGCTTACTCCGTAGGAAATGTGAATAAGGTTAATGCAGATGGCGATGGTGTATACGAAAGACTTTTTGTTAATAAACTGATGGTAAAGACCCTATTGGTGACGGATATGGCAACGGATATTGCGAACGTAAGCGGCAGTAATATAGGTTTGGTTGTAGAGAATAATATCCCAACCATCCTGCTCAACAATCAAAAAAACGGTATCGCACAATCCAGTATAATGCTTTCAGCTTTTTCTGTATTAGATGAACCGGGGCAAAGACCTACCATCACGTTATTGTCTAATAATCTAAAAGAGAATTATACATTTTCATCTAAAGGCGAGTAAAAAGCTTGTCTCTCCAACAATAAGGAGTTCTCATGAGTCAAAAAAGTAGATTAGAAGCCTTTTTGGATAATGTCCAAAAAACGGATATGATCTGCTACGAATGCTGCGGCATGATACAAAGTGCGTTAGCAGAGACTGACCCCACAGATATTTCTGATAGAGAGACAGATGCAGGTGTCTCTCTACACGACAGCTGTACCATCAGACTATTGCATGTTTTGTTCCACTACTTTCCCGGTATAGAAAGATAACCCGGTTTTTTACAACTTTTGCAAGTCCAAAACAACTTATTCAGAAAAAGAATGAATAGCAAAAAAGCCACACTTGTTTGGAATACTCACGATCCTTTCATGAAATACCATAGACTGAACGAAGTTGATTTGAGTGATAGCCATTTTGACAATGCCAGTGGTGTTTATGTTATTTGGTATATGCAAGGGTTTCGTCGTAAAATTGTTTACGTTGGGCAGTCAAAAAATGGTCTAATCAAAAACAGATTGTCTACCCACCGTAGTGACCCCCAAATTCAATTATATGCGTCCAAAGGTTTGTATGTTACTTGGGCAAAAGCATTAACATACGAAATTGGCGAAATTGATGGCATAGAGCGGTATCTTCATGAAAAACTAAAGCCTTTAGTTTGTTCCCACGTTCCCAAAGATGACCCTATTCATGTGAATCTGCCTTGGTATTAGTGGGTTGCCCCGGGATAATATCAGACAGAAAGGTATTTTTACAGTCTATAAAATTGTTGATAGCTTCGTCCAATGCTCTGCTTTTTTCGGCAATATCGCAAGCCCTTATGAATAAGTCAATGGTGACTGGAGAGTGTCCGCGCCACTCAACAAGTTCTATCACTTCTTCAAAAACAGATTTACGAAAGACATAAGGGTGTTCTATATAAGGTTCTCGTATTGGATTCCCTTCTGTCCCTGTTGCATTTTCCTTTTTTCCTGTAGACATTTTGCTTCTCCTTTTCTAAACTTTCATACTTCCGTTAATAAACTTCCAAAAGATTGTTTCTCTGTGGCGATTGTTATAGACATAACAGCGTTCTGCTACATAGAGTGGTGTGTATTCAACGCTGTACCAATGATGACTACCTGTCCATGCGCGCTTAATTAGCGAAAAGAAGCCCTCTATGGTGTTTGTGTGCACGTTCCCGTCCACATATTGCTCTTGGTGATTGATAACGTGGTGCTTCAGTTGACTACCCAAAGCATTGTAAGCACGGAATTCGTCTGTCATAAGTTCGGATTCCTTAACATTGACTACACGCCTTATGAATTCAAGTATATCGCGACCGGTTAATCCTTTAGCAACTTCAGCAATGACTTGCCCGCCACGTTCTACAGCACCGATTACAGCTGTTTTATCCGTTCCACGTCCACGCTTGGCTGGTTCTCTATCTTCTTTCTTGTTCTCCTTACGTGGTTTACCGCCTATGTAGGTTTCGTCTGCCTCAATAATGCCTTGTAGCACGATAGGATTGGTCTTATTCGCCATTTCAGCACGGATACGTGTGAGTAGATACCAAGCCGTCTTTTGGTTCAAGTTCAAATCGCGTTGAAGTTGGTAACTGGATATACCTTTCTTCGCATTGAGTATTAAGGCAATCGCCATAAACCATTTATGGAGTGGTATTTTCGTTCCATGAAACACCGTGCCTTGTGTCACTTTGAATGTTGTACGGCAGGTATGGCAATTGTAGCGTCCAGTCCGTCCAACTTTACCTTCTTCCTGTGTTTCGTTCTTGCGTGCTATATCTATACTCTCACATTTCGGACAAACAGGCTTTCCTTGCCATCTAACATGCTCTAAATGCTCTATACAACGTTCTTGATTAGGAAAACGCTCTAAAACTTCTAAAAGGTTCATGAAAAAGTACTCCTTCGGTTAAAAAGGAGTTGCTTTTTTCTGCTAAATTCCAGTATAATAGGAAATGCTACTACAGAAAATATAGCAACTCAAATTTCTGTAACTTATAGGGGAGTTCCCGCTCCCCTATTAACTTCCAAATATTATACCATTTTTAGCAACTTAAAACAAGGAAAAAGTCAATAAATACGTGGGTTTAAAGCGATTTTTCAACAACTTTTTTCAAGCCCGAAACTACTTATTGCGTAAATTAAAACAACTATAACCAGAAAAAGTCCCAAGCAGAGACTCGAAGCCTTAGGTGGAGCAGGTATAGGAAGTATCTCTGACGTCAGAACTAAGAACACAAACAGACCTACACCTGCGAAGAAGTATAGGAGAAAGAATCCTCGTAAACTGGCACCGATTTTGGGGCGTGTCCGCTCCCAGACCCTCCGCATTGTGACCTCCGCGCCGTTATAGTATCGGACCATAACAAACGTAAGAGGACATATCGCTAACCATAGGAAACCGATACTGAAGGAATGGAAACTGAAAGTCATCTCTGAAACCACACTGCCTGATGCTATGAGATCCTCCCTGGGATACTCATTCACAGCAAGACCCCGTGCCGTGTCAAAACGCCATAAATTCTTGGGATCGGAAACACTATCGAAAAGACTTTCAAAGAGACTCAATCCGAAATGAAATAAGAACCCTAAAACGACAAATGGCAGCATAACACGCCAAAAGAGCCAGAAGTTATCACGATAGCATCGAAATATCACTGAAATGCGTTCAGGTTGTTGCGTCTGTCCATCGGTGGTGTTCGTATTTTCCACTATCCCCGCCATTTCTATTCTCCTTGACGCGCCACCATCATCTCAATATCAAAACCCTCTTTCCGAATACGCTGATCGAAATACAAGAGCACAAAACCGATCACCCAAATCGGCATTACAAACGTGTCAACGCCTAAGTTAATCAGGTACATCAGCGCGTAAGAGATACGCAAACCGGTTCTCGTTGTAGGAAGCATCCAGAGTACCATCCACTGTATATTTTCTAAAAAATTACCGATACCCTTAAATCCTGTGAAGGTCAGCGGAAATGCAAAAGTAGCACGGAGTATAACCCCAATAACAAAGGCAATCAGGAAAATCGCTATCACTATGCCAATAATCCGCCATCGCCTGCCCTTGATTAACCCTCCGCAGCGTTTCAGTCCATCCCACACGGATACCGCTTCCATATAGGTAGCTAAAATGTAGAAACACCAATAACCTACAAAGAGAACCGTAATACAAGCCGCTATCAATAGGTAACTAAGAGGGAAAGCAGTAGTAAGCCAGAGATTGTCCTCTACGAAGGATCTCGGAAATACTCTCCCTAAAAAGGCAAAGATTATTAGCAAGCAAACTAAAAGGAGTCCCCCAACTAATCCTAAAATAAGCGAACCGACGAAACACCGCCAAAACAGTCGTACCGCTTGCCCGAGCACAACCCTTGTCCTAATAGGCTTTCCCAGGTAGACTTCGGCAACAGCAAAAATCAAGGCACTTATCACGAGAACAGAGATACCAAAGATTGTAATGATAGCTGGCACCCAGATGATTATTTTCGCGCCTCGTCCTAACCCATCGTCCAAGAAAAAGATTGAAACGCCTATGAGCATCACGATAAAATAACCAGAGACTATCCCAAGAAACGACCAAAAATGCGCACGATAAAGACTAAATACCGCATCCAGCAGCTCGCCAAACCCCATTGCCCGTAACTTTGGCGAATCATTCTTTAGATTGGGTTGTAAATCTTGTTCCACAATGCTGCTCGCTTGCGAGCCATCAAATTGCTCTGGCATCACTGTTCCCCTCTTGGTATGTCGCCATCATCTCAATATCAAAACCCTCTTTTCGTATACGTTGATCGAAATAGAGAAGCGTACAACCGATCACCCAAATCGGCAGCGTGAACGTCCCAACGCCTAAGTTAATAACATATGTCAGCATATAAGAAAGGGAGAACTCGGCGCGCGCTATTGGAAAATGTTCCCAAACCACTATCCATCGAATCGCTTCACTCATAACCTCCTCAATTTCAACAAATCCAACTAACGTTAGCAGGGATCCGAAAGCAAAGCGAAACACAAAATCAATAGCCGAAGAAAGCAGGAAAATCGCGAACATCGTACCAATGACCTGCCACCATGTGCGACCAATCAATTCACGTCTGCGCCTCAGTCCAATCCACATTGATCTCTCTTCTATTAAAATAGCCGCAACAAAGAAACACCAATACGTCACAAAACAAATTACGATACCACCTATAAACAATAAGGCAACCAATCCAAAGATAAGCGTTAAGGATTCATTATTTCTAACAGCAAGGAGTATTCCGCTTAACGGCAAAATTAAGAGAGCAGTGAAGAGCACTGCCAACACCGCGTATATAAGCGAACCAACGAAAGACCGAAAAAATTGCCGTCCCGCACGCCCCAGCACAACACCCATTCTAATAGATTTTCCCAAGTAAGCCTGTGCGGTAGCAAACACAAGTCCGTTGACCACGAAGAGAGAGACACCGAAAATAGTAGCGATAGTGGGGACCCAGATTGTTATCATCTCTGCCCGTCCCGCCGAATCATCAAAGAAACAGATTGACACGCCAATGCCCATGGCGATGAAATAACCGGAGGCTATCCCAAGAAACGACCAGAAGTGTGCTCGATAGAGGCTGAACGTCGTATCCAGCAGCTCACCAAACCCCATCGCACGGAGTGTAGGGGGACCATTATTCGCTTGTGAAGGATCAATTTTCTCTGACATAGTTATTTCATGAACTGCTTCAGGAGGTCTCTGATGTTTTAAGCGCGTAGACTTCCTCTAAAAATTTATCGTAATCAACCACAATGCGTTTTCTTATCTCTTCCTTGCCCTCCATCCTCTCAATGATAGGGTCGGCTATAGTGCGTCCGAGTTCTGAGCGACGGAGTTTAGGAAGCATTGCGCGCCGCCCAAGATATTCACGGATCACCCCCAACTCGTTTTCTGTGACCAGTTCAGGTTGGATCCAAGCTGAATAGGTAAATGTCTGCTGTGGTGGGATATTAATAGATGAAGCCGCTTTTGAATTTGCACCGGTAAGTTTCCGATCTGTACGTGCGGTTTTCACGACGAGCGTCCCTGCAGCCAAGTCCCCCAATCGCCGCCAATCCTTATTTATGAGCATAGCGAGCAACCCCGCACCATAGAAGAAGGGTAGGAAATCGGCAAGTCGCACCAGATTTCGGATCGCTGAATCCGCAAAACCGATGGGGTAGCCCCCTTCCTTAATGACGCGTAAACCGAGGGCGCGTTTACCCAGAGATTGTCCATTCGTGGTAACCTCAAATACCATGTAATAGCCCCAAAAGAGCGCGAAGACGATAATGCCCCCTAACGCACCGAGCCAGTTCCCAAGCGTCTCCCCAAGTTCCATTATGAAATTTCGGTTAACATAATATCCGACGAGCGCAATCAGCGTGAGCAGTCCAGTGTCAATCAGTGCCGCATAGAAACGCGACCCGATGCCCGCTTTCTGAAAACTAAGATCGATCTGTTCCGGTGTCTCTATGGATAATTGTTCGTTCATTTTGGAGGTGTTGCTCCCTTTCGGATTAAAAAGACTTGATTTTTGATATAAAATGGCGTTTAATTATGTAGGCGGAAGTTCACATCCCGATTATAGCACAACATCATGCGTTATAGCAAAATCCGTGTAATCAGCGATTTGCGGCGTACACGCCCAAATGCGATCTGCATTCATATTATAGTGAAACCCATAAATAAGTGGACATCTTTGTAGCATAAACTTTTAGTTTGTGCCAGTCTGAATGCCTGTTATAGGCATTCAGACTGTTTGAGCGCACCCTATTAATTATTGGTTTTACTATAACTGACAACTGGCAACTGATAACCATTCCCCATTATGACAATCGCAGAATTTATCTTAAAAAAACAAGAAACTTGGGACGAACTGGAGACCCTGCTAAACCGCCCCCGAAACGCGAGGGCGGCACAACTGAATCGGCTCGGGTACCTCTATCGACGCGTCACATCTGATTTAGCGATAGCGCGCCGCGATTTCCCGGAGGACCGGTGCGTTCCATATCTCAACGAACTCGCATCACGCGCACACGCTACCGTTTACCAGACCTCACCTTTCAAGCGCGGTACGCTTCGGCAATTCCTTCATTTCGGCTTCCCGACAATCTTTCGGGAGAACCTCAGTTTCATCGGCGCAGCGTTTCTGATGTTCACTCTCGCATTTGCGGCAGCATATTGGATCGCTTTGACGACCCCTGAATTCGCTGAAAAAATAGTCCCGGAACGTTTTGTATCCCACATCAAAGATTTGGAAGACGGGGCGTGGAACGATACATCCGCGGAAAGACGGAATCTATTCGCATCTTTTGTGATGACAAATAATATCCGGGTCGCATTTTATGCATTCGCGTGGGGCATCACATTTATGGTCGGCACTGTCTATATCTTAGTCCTCAACGGTATTCTTATAGGTGGGGTTGCCGGGTTGTGCGACGTTAATGGGGTCGCAATGGCGCTCTGGTCATTTGTGTCGCCGCACGGTTACATTGAACTCACAACGATCTTCATCGCTGGCGGTGCCGGATTAAAGTTGGGATATTCACTCATCGCACCGTCCCATTTTACACGCAAACGCGCTTTGACCGACGCTGCCAGCGTCGCCATCCGCTTACTGGGTGGATGTGTTTTCCTGCTTATCATTGCGGGAACCATCGAAGGGTTTGTGTCACCTTCCGGTCTACCCGATATTTTCAAAATCGGGTTCGGTGCTTTGACGGGGATCTTATTGTTCATTTACCTCTTCGCAATGAAAGCCCCTAATGTGGATACTTCGCCGCCATCGCGTGCATAAATCCTTTCCGCAAACACCACCATTCAAATCCTCGATTTCGCCTTAAGCTCCAAGTACTTATTCACCACCGCCATCGTCAACTGATGCGCTGGTACATCAATTGTAATAACCCCGCGACGACGCAAAATCTCTAACGTCGCGTGCTTCTCCTGTAATAACCGTTCAGCAATCGCCTTCTGATAAACCGACTTAGAATCTTTGATACTCTGCTCCGCTAACGCAACAATGCCCGAATCTGTCAGGGTCACGCAGACAACAAGGTGATGTCTCGAAAGCTGCGTCACATACGTGGCGATCCCTTCAGCGGAATCGTTGTCCAAGATGTCGGTAAAAAGAATAATGAGCGCACGCTTCCGCTGTTTTGAAGCGAGATATTTGAACGCTTCTTCAAAGTCAGCTTCGACCGGATGAACGGGGAGCGCGTAGATGGTTTCCAACATCGTAAGAAACTGCTTTTTACCCGGTTTCGGGGCAAGGTATTGATGGACACTATCCGCAAAGGCGATCAACCCTACTTTATCGCCTTTAAGCGTTGAAACATAAGCAGTCATCAAAGTCGTGTTAACGGCATAATCCAATTTGAGCATCGCCTTTTGAGATGTCGGTTTTTCAGTGGGTTGTGTGGATGTCCCCAAAAGGATCGGCGATGCCATGAGTCTACCGGTATCCAACAGAATCATAACATCTTGGCTCCGCTCCGTCTCAAACTCTCGCACAATCGGCTTCCGTTGACGGGCTGTGGCGTTCCAATCAATACGTCGGAAATCATCGTCGGGTGAATATTCGCGAAGCCGCTCCATCTCTGTGCCTTCCCCGAACTGCCGAGAAGTTTTCAGCCCGATCTGATGGAGCATCCCCCGCTTCACTAAAAGCTCATACTGCCGAACCGCTTGTAGATTTGGATAGACCTTTACCTCCATCGCCGCGGGGACCCGTCGCCGCCGAACGATCAGCCCTAAAACGCCCCAACACTGGAGGTGAATATCTACGAACTGATAAATGCCACGTCGCAACGGTGTGAGACGATACACGACATCCAAATGTTGCATCGATGAAACACGGCAGTCGTGACGCACGTGTTCATACAGAAATTCGTCGGGGAAATCGTCTTTAATACGCAACCGCAACCGATGGCGAGAACGGTTAATAATTTTCAGTGTTACAACATTCGCCACACCCAACGAAAACTTGGAACCCATCTCGCGACTTATCTCAACCCGCTTAAACAGTGGATTTGTAACATAATCTATCGTACTTACGACAAATAGGAGCACGAGATAAGCACCACCGATAAAGAGCAGATTCGGGGACACGTTGTAAAACGCAATCGGGATAGCGACGGGAAATAAAAAAATAAGGAGACGGTTGCTTAAATGCATCTTTCTACCTAACGCGGAATTTCGGCTTCTGCAAGCAGGCGATCAATTACATCGTCCGGCGTTAACCCCTCAATTTCGGCATCAGGTTTCAATAGAATACGATGCCGATACACATGGGGTGCCAAAAATTTAACATCGTCAGGCAAAATATAGTCCCGCCCTTGAAGTGCCGCGTAAGTTTTACTTGCCAATAAGAGTGCGATCGAAGCGCGCGGACTCCCACCTAAAACCAACTCATCGGAGTTCCGAGATGCCCCGGCTAAACCGACAATATAATTGAAGATTGTATCCTCAACAGTGACCGCTTGAATCTCCGCCTGACATGCTTCGAGCGAATCACTGTCAACGACACTTTCAATCCCGACGGCTTCCAAACGCGTGGCGTTAAACCCGTGATGATAGTTCATCAAAATTTGCGTCTCTACCTCTTGCGCAGGATAATCGACGCGTAATTTGAACAGAAACCTGTCAAGTTGTGCCTCAGGAAGCGGGTATGTGCCTTCATATTCAATAGGGTTTTGCGTCGCTAACACCATAAATGGCGGCGACAATTCATGACGGATCCCGTCAATGCTTACCTGCCGCTCCTCCATACATTCCAAAAGCGCAGATTGCGTCTTCGCAGGCGCGCGGTTGATTTCGTCAGCGAGCAGCACATTCGTGAAAACGGGACCCCGCTTGAGATTAAATTGGTTGGTCGTCAAATCATAGACACTGGTACCGACAATATCCGACGGCATTAGATCCGGGGTAAACTGCACACGACTGAATTCCCCTGAAACCACCATCGCCAAGGTCTTGGCAATCAGCGTTTTCGCCGTTCCCGGAACCCCCTCTAATAACACATGCCCGCCTGAAAATAGGCTGACAACAACGAGCTCAAAAAGTTCTGTCTGTCCGACAATAACTTTCTGCGCTTCCTGCTTCATCTTCTCAAAAACTGTTTGAATGAGATTACTCATATATATCAAAGTGCCTTTTCATAATAGTGCGGTTACAAACTTCACTACCAAAAGCGGACAATTTCGGTAAATCCTCTCCAATTTAGACGGTGTTGCCAGCGGCAGCCAGCTTCACGGCTTCAACTACCTTGTCAACATCCTCTTCTTTAACAGTCATTTCGATTTTCAATCTTGGGTCAGATTCAATCGGATACAGATAATCGCGATAGAATCCGATAGGTCCACGGTCATACCCGAAACTACGACCGACTTTCATACCCTGAACACCCACATCCTTGAGTGCCTTCTTTACCGCTGCCAACTTGAAGGGAAGAATGATACATTCTATCTTTCTCATGCGATTCTCCTTGTTGAAATTATAGTGAAATATAAAAATACACAGACATTATTACAGCAGGACAGCCCAATCATCCTCGACAAGGTTATTTATAGTGAAGCCCATAAATAAGTGGACATCTTTGTAGCATGATGCCCGTCGCATCTGGGGTTTTTGCTTGGGTGTTTCTTCGCGTACGCCGCAAAACTTTTAGTTTGTGCCAGTCTGAATGCCTGTCATAGGTATTCAGACTGTTTGAGAGTGCCCAATTAATTATAGGTTTTACTATAGTTTTCGATTTTTTGTCCAATTTAACCGAAAAGTCGCGATTCGGAGATCGCTCCTATAGTGGAAATGTTAAACTGAAAATCTAAAACTTCAGAAAACTAAATGCGCCTATACCTTCAACAGAAACTGCTGACAACGATTACTGACGGCTGACCGCTGATGGCTGACGGCTTTATTAGAAATTCCGACGTGCAGTCAAACTTGCTCCACCGATCTTCGCGATTTTGCGATATGCTTCAACGCGCTTCGCTATGCCCAGCAACTGCGACTCCGATATATAGCCAGAGGGTTCCAAGTCTGCCATCAAATTTGTGAGTTCACCCTCCTCATCAATAATACCACGTTGTGCTAATTCTTCCAAAAAGGTCGATGTATCCAAGTTCGGACTAACACGCCAGCGGACACCGAGATCTGTCTTGAATCTGTCCCGAATATGCCGTAAAATCTCCATATGCGTGTTGCCTTTCCGATAAAGTACCGTCATCGCGTGGACGTATTCGGAAGTCAGCCGCCTATTTTTTTCCTCTGACGCCAGCGGCTTACCAAATCGCCGTCCCCGCACTGCAAGAAAAACGAAGAGGGTCAGGCAGATATACATAGCCGCTAAACCTCCGGGTGTTCCGAACAAAAGTGCCACGAATGGATCCGGCGGCTTGGTTTCAATTGTGTAGTATCTTCTCACAGCCAGTCCGATCCGCGCCTTGTGAGGGAGTGTTGACATCAAATTATAGAGAAACATCGCATTGCCGCTCTTCAGTAGCCAATATTGGCTGAGCAGATCGTCGGAGGCGACGAAGAAGGCACGTCCTTCCCCATCCCGTAGCGTTACAATTACCGCATTGTTCCCTCTCCCATAAAGCACAGCGACTTCACGTTCCAAAGGCTCAATCGTAGAATCTGTACCGGTGTAAACTTCATCAACTGGATGCTGTGAAAAGAGCGGTTCCTCTGGAATCCGTCGCGAGTGCCACAACTTTTTTGTTAAGGCTCGCAGTTCTAAACCGAACGCCGAGTAAAGTTGGCGCAATGCCTGATTTTCGCCCGCCACGATTAATGTGCCGCCAGTGTTGACAAAGTTTTTTATATCCTGAATCTCAGTTTCAGTAGGTGCCTTGTTGATGTCATGTAGGAGCAAAGCATCGTACCGATCCAGGTGCGCCGGATACGCCGCCGATATTTCCGAGACGCGGAACTCCAACTTGCGTAGGGTGCGAGAAAGTATCACTTCATCAGTCAACGCATTCGCTAAAAACTGGGAACCGGTAAACGCAATTAAGATGAAACTGAAAATAGATATTCGGACAATTCGCATTTTCGCCTTCGCTTGTGAGACAGTGATAGATTTATAGTTAAACCAAAAAATAAATCAACACTTTAGAAAACAACAAACCTACCCCAACGCAAGCGGGTTTGGAACCCCGCCTTCTATAGATGTCTCGTTAATTGTAGGTTTTACTATAGTTCCTCGCATAGACTTTTTCTAATAGATCTCGATAATTTGCGACGGTCTCCGCATCGCACGCCTTGTGTCCGTACCATACCTCATCAAAAACGGTGATCGCAGGTCCGAGCGCGGTGTGCAGCTCGGTATCGGCTTGTGCTTGGTGGAGGTACTCTCGATTCGTTAAACTCTTATCATACGGGAGTACCCCGCGTTCTTGGAGGTGCAAAATCGCTGAGAGATAGAGGTAACGGAGCGCCCCGCGAAAGTCGCTTGCTGCCTCTGCTGTTTCTGCGAGGGCAAGCGCAGCCCGTTCTGTCTCTACACGTTCCAGTGCTGTCTCTGTTACTTCCACGTGCGCTTCACCGATCAGATTCAACCGAATTTGTCGGATAAAGAAGATAACCACGATACCTAACGCAACGGCTCCAAGCGGAAACAGGATATATCTGAGGTCGGTGTCCCACCTCCGGCGATTAACGAGTTTCTCCAAATACGTTCGGTATTCTTCATAGGAGACCTCCATTTCCGAACGGCGTGCCTCCAATTCTTCTCGAAACACCTGTTCTTCCGCTGCCATCGCAAAAATCGCAGAAAGACTCATAAAGCAGATTATGATGCAAAAACAGATTCTCTCTTCCACTGTTATACCGCCTCTTTTATAGCATCCGCGCGTTCTAAGTAGAGATGAGTCGTTAAAATTGCCCATATCGGCACCAAAAAGGTGGCAATCAATCCCTTGACAATAAGGATTGCTACTGTAGCGGGGACATTCAACAACTTCGGCAGGACGACCTCAACATCACCACCAATGAACAGGGTTAAGAATCTTAATGGCGACAATGCATCGCGAACCGGTCCCAGTTCTGGGATGAACATAGAAAACACTAACAACGCAGCACCAAGCAGCACCGAAGTGACAACTGAGGCTATCCAACCCGTTAGAAGATAAACCCCGAAAAATCGCAACCTTGCCCCACTAACCAAGGCATGGCTGCGGCGAAAAATACCTACGATGGAGTTGTTCTCAAGGATGAGGCACGGATTGTAGAGGCTCAACGTTACCAGAAAATAGCACCGAAGCAGCGCGAGTAGACCAAACGATAGATATGGACTTAACACTAAGTCTGATAGGCTCTCATGTAAAGGACGATACGCCTGGACCAACCATAAAATTGCCAGATAGAGATAAGTGCCTACATCCGTAATCAGGACGAAAAATAGGGACGCACCTAAAACGCCCAAAAACTTACGTCCGGTTGACCGCCATATATCACGAGCAGTCAGAGAAACTGATGCCTCTGAAGTCGAGCCACGCGATATCCGAGCAACAGCAAGAGATAACGGACAGACCGTTAGCAGCAGAAGGATTAGCGGACTATAATCAAAAATTAGGAAATTGAGTCCCCATAGCCATGTAATTCCATCACTCTCTGTTGAAGTGAAATACGGAATCAGTAGGATCCCCCAACTGACATCGGGTTCAGAAGATTCTGCTGAAGCGTCCTGCTTCGGCAGTGAAAGCGTCGGGTGAACGCCCCTGATTGTGTTAACATTACCGACAGCTGTATAAACATTTTCGCGAAATGTAACATCAATATACTTTTCAAAGCGTGTGACACTGTGAAAAAATACTACAACTTCTAAAACGATTGCAATCATAGCAATCGGTAACATGATACGCCAGAACAATCCGAAGTTGTCTCGATATTGTGTGAAAATCGTCCGCACAAGTGTAGTGCGTCGGTCACCCGCCATTCTAATTTCCCCAGTGTGTATGGAATACACTCATTTTTAATCCGTCACCTGCATCTCAATATCAAAAGCCTCTTTCCGAATCCGCAAGTCAAAATAAAGCAGTGTAGAACCGATAGACCCAATCGGCATTGTAAGTCCAGCGATAATTGATGTCCCTAAATGCTGAATTGAATAGAAAGCCCATCCAACATCATTTGGTGTCGGGATATATAGCCGGCGAAGCGTCTCCCAAAGCGTAGTGTCCTCAGTGCCTGTCCCGCCGCTTAAAGAAGACAGGAGCAACACATAAGAAGTCTGAAGTATAAATGCTATCATGAAAGTGATTACGGAAATCGCCAACATGATGCCACACACTCGCCACCAAGTCCCCTTAATCAATTCTGTACTACGTCGTAACCCATTCCTTGCTGTACTTTCCTCAACCAACACAGGAAGACTACAGAGTCCCCATCGGAACGCGAAATAGATTGCGAACGGGATGCCAAGAATCGTAATCGCTAATCCGCCTACACCCAAATAGTAAAGGAGGGTACAACCCAGCAGCGGTAAAAAACGTCGCCATCCGTGTTGTAAGGCCGCCTGAGAGGTTATATCCTTATCCAAATACACCCGCGCACTCGCGTAAATTAATCCTGCAGCAACCAAAAGCGTTATCAAAAAACTAACAATAGAAATCAATACGGATACCATGATGTTTGCAATCGATGCGGACCGCGTAAGCGCATACACAGAAATATGATCCAACACAAAACCGAAAACAAAGTAAACAACAATAATCCCTAAGAAGAGTCGAAAGTGGCTCCGATAGATACTGAATATCCCGTCCAGAATATCTACGAAAGACATCGGTTGCAGGGATGTCGCAGCAATTTCGGTACTATTTTCATGTTCTAAATCGTTGTGTTCGTTCATAGTGCCTCCTGTCTCAAAAAATCTCTGCCATATACAGTTATTCTATCACATTTCACGCTTTACATCAAATCCTGTGAACCACGCACCTGCATCTCAATATCAAATCCCTCTTTCCGAATCCGCAAATCGAAGTAGAGAAGTGTTACACCGATTGCATAGATCGGGAGCGTAAAGGCATCCCATCCAAGATAGATAATATACATAATCAGCGAATCCAAAGATGTTGGACGAATGTCTACATATTTCAAACGCAACAGATCCCCAATTATCTCCATTAGGCTACCCTCCTGAACTATGCCCAATAAGGCGAAGACAACACCCAAAGAGCCCCCTAAGATATAATATATGCCTATTTCAAGTAATAAAATTGCAAGAGTTATGCTGCAGACGCGCATCCAGGTCCCTCGAACTAATGTCCTACTCCGCCCAAATGCCTCCATAACTGTAAACCCCTCAAGCAATACAGCGTGCCCGTAGAAAATCCAAGAAACATAAAATACACACAAAAAAGGCAAAGAGAGTAGTGTAAGCAGTCCGCTAAGCAGGGACCACTCAATTGAATCTAATGTTAAAATCATATAAGGGATTAAAAAGAGCAACGAACTACCAAGATATACCGGAAATTGGGAATAGAACCGCTGTAATGTGCCTCGAAATGTAAGCCGTCTACCTAAATAGATTTCGCCGCTCGCAACGACAAAAACACCCACACAGAACATATACACAAGGTCGTCCAACAGATCATCCACATCAGAAATCAAGGTGTCAAGGTTCGATGTGTTAGACATCT
The DNA here is from genome assembly GCA_003635255.1 of Candidatus Poribacteria bacterium. GTDB lineage: Bacteria > Poribacteria > WGA-4E > WGA-4E > WGA-3G > WGA-3G. Next base: position 25,517 of record PYJC01000093.1, read on the forward strand.
CTAATAACCAGACAACTACCGCCTCTTGCAACCCAATCCAGACAATATAGATAGAAATTACCGCCAAAAAGAGCCGAAAGTTATTTCGATAGAGACTCAACGCACTATCCAAAATACCACCGAACTCCATCGGTTGTAGCATAGGCATTTGGCTGTTGTCTGTCTTTGGTGTATCATTTGAATCTAACATCTGTCCTCAGTTCATCACTATAAACGCGGTGCCCTACTCTGCGCTACGGTTCCTCACCATCATTTCAATATCAAACCCTTCTTTCCGGATACGTAAGTCGAAGTAGAGAAGCGCGAAACCGATCCCCCAGATAGGTAAAGTCGAAAAGGTTGAGATACTTACGACAATTAGGTTCTCGAGGATACACGAAAGCCAGCCAACTTCATTGGCACGGGGAGAGAGTACACGTGCAACCATTCTCAAAACCGAAGCGGACTCAGTTACACCGGCAAATGAAAGAACAATACCCCAACAAACAAAGAACACAGACATTAACATAAGACCCAGCAGATAAATCGCCACCGAGATGCCAAAGACGCGCCACCAAGTGCCTTTGACTAATTCACTACTACGTCGCAATGCCTGCCTGGGTGTTACCTCTTCAAAAAGAACAGACATCCCATAGAAACGCCATCGAATTATAAAATAGACCGCCAATAGACTTGCAACCAAGACTGCAGCAATCATTCCACCGCTACGAGATGCAGAGAACCTAAGGGTTAACACCGTAAGCACCACGAGAATAAAAAACACAAAAAACCAACCGTAGCAGCAAGGCAGAATTCGACGGAGTACTTGTCGAAAGGCAGCTCGGGCTGTAATAGGTCTCCCTAAATAAGCCAGTATACTCGCATAGACTAACGTACTGAGTACAAAGCATCCCACAACATACTCGGAAAAACTAATTACTGAATCCAAAAGTAATATTTTAGGTGAATTACTGCCGTAAAAGAAGAACGCGTCCAGCAGCTCATTACCGAATTTTGAAATATAATAAACAACCGAGATGCTAAAAAACAACTTGAAGTGGTTTCGATAGAGACCGAATATCTCATCCAATATGTCCGTGAATCCCATCGGTTGAAGTACCAACATTAAAACCTCTTTACTGATATGGTTATCAATACTCAGTCCGCAGTTAAGAAGTCTCTTTCTGAAAACTGAAAGATTTTCGTATGAAGTTTAATAAAATATTTGGGTAATTCTATATTATCTCCAGGCCCGGTAGGTTCGGTTTCCTAACCGAACCGGACTTCCCTAAAAATTACCCGATTAAATTCTCAATCTTCATTAGAAAATCGTACTGATAACTGATAACTATAATAAAGTTACGCAATAAGTAGTTTCGGGCTTGAAAAAAGTTGTTGGAAAATCGCTTTAAACCCACGTATTTGTTGACTTTTCGCTTGATTTAGAACACTGAAAAATGGTATAATATTGAAGTGTTAATAGGGGAGCGGTCACTCCCCTATCTTATACAGAAAATTGAGTTGCTATTTTTTCTGTAGTAGACTTTTCTATTATACCAAAATTTATCAGAAAAAAGCAACTCCTTTTGAAATAGAAAGGAGTTATCATGAATCTTATAGAGGTTATGGAGCGTTTTCCTGACCAAGAGTCGTGTATTGAGCATTTGGAACGCATACGTTGGCAAGGAGAGCCTGTATGCCCGCATTGTGAGAGCGAGAATGTAGCCCCGAAGAACGAGACACAGGAAGAAGGCAAGGTAGGGCGGACAGGGCGATATAACTGCTATGTGTGCCGTGCCAGTTTCAAGGTAACACAAGGGACAGTGTTTCATGGCACAAAGATTCCCCTACAAAAATGGTTTTTAGCCATTGCTCTTATGACGAATGCCAAGAAAAGTTTGTCCAGTTACCAATTATCACGCGACTTGGACTTGAATCAAAAGACGGCTTTATACATTCAAGAACGTATAAGAGCCGAAATGCTGAAAAAGACGAAGGAGAACCTTTTGAAAAAAGACGAATCAGAATTAATAGACCTTATATCTGCTCTTACATGGACAAGAAATTACATGTTAGAGATTAGAGATAGAAACCCAAGACAATATGAGTTGTTCGGAAACAAAACGTGAAACTCAAATGAGGGGATTATGATGTCTCAAGATAAAATCCATGACCTATACGACTTTATGAATCAGACTCAAAACGATATATCTGAAGAATATGACCGCATTCAAAAGCGTGTACTTAAAGATCCAAGCACCGCTGGAGATCAAGGTGAGGAAAATTGGGCTGAATTATTGCGAGGATGGCTTCCGCGTACCTATCAAGTCGTTACGAAAGGCAGAATCATCAGTCAAGATGGGCGCACAAGTCCACAAATTGATGTTTTAGTTCTAAAGAGTGTTTACCCAAAGAAACTGCTCAACAAAAAGTTGTATCTCGCTGCAGGTGTCGCCGCCGCATTTGAATGCAAGATAACACTGAGAGCAGAACATATTGAAAAAGCAGTAAAGACTTGTGCAGAGATCAAAAACCTATATCCAGTTCGGGAAGGAACTCCATACAAAGAATTATACGCCCCCATTGTTTACGGGTTATTGGCACACTCCCATTCTTGGAAAAATCCTAACTCAACACCAGAAGAAAACATTACACAAAAGTTATGGGAATCTGATAATTCATTCGTGTCGCATCCGCGACTTAGTCTCGATTTACTCTGTGTAGCATCTCTTACATCATGGTCACTTATTTCTATGCCGTTTACTGCTTTTCCGTTTATTTCTAAACAAGGTAATGTCATGACTCATCATACAGCAATGTCATCTGATGATTCAGAGACTCAAACAGGTATTCCAAAACAAAATTTCACACCTATTGGATATATTATTTCACATTTATGGAATCGGCTTGCACGTGAAGATTCGTCACTGCGAGATTTAGCTCATTATTATATGAAAGCAAATATAAGCGGTGTTTCTTCTACTAAAAATGATAAAATACGACTATGGAAGCCTGATTCAGTTTACGCTGCAGAAGTTCTTTCTGGTTTTGGTACCCACGGCCCATTAGGGGGTGAATCTAACTATTGGAGTGAATGGTTTTCTATATTTTCATAGCAAAATTTAGTTAATCTAACAAGCCATGCTTTTTATATTTTACAAGCCTCGTGGACATGGTGTCTGCGAGGCATAATATGTGAATGGAAATTGAAAAATGCGTTATACTGATTATCCCAACACAAATGTTATACAAAAATTAACCAAGCCCGAAACTACTTATTACGTTAATTTATTTTGGTGTGAACTGGAGTCTCTACAACCAGATTATTATTATTGAGGATCAGCGATCGGCAATTGATGCGATGCGTCGTAGTAGTACACTGGTTCGAGGGGTGTGGGGACGCACTTTCGCGATGTATCTACTGCTTATTTTGTTCACTATGGTGTTTACTGCTGTGGTTCTCGGTCTAACATTGTTAATGTTTTCTCTGACTATGCCTGCGTTTGATCCAATTCGTAGGGTGTTGCTGTCACCGGAATTCTTCACACTCTTTTTGGGCGGTTATGCAAGGATAAGTTTTGAGAGTGCCCCGGGTCTCTGGACAGTTGGGGTGATAATTATGATGAATACGCTTGTCCATGCTGCTTTGGCACCCGTTTGGGCGATCCTAACGACGCATCTCTATCTGGAACGGACAGGTGCGTTAGAACTTATCCCGACAGATCCCTCGTCAACACACACATAGCACTCCGCTGGAGGGCATCGGCGACTGATATTGATTTCTATAGATATATCACGCCTCTGGCGTGAAGAAGTCTTATCTGTAAACAGACCTCTTTGCTCCAGCGGAGCAATATATCTATAGAAAAAGACGCACCCCAACTCTGGCACTCCAGCGGAGTGTTATGTAAGCAAACCTGTCCTATTCCCAAAATTAATGCTGTGTCAAAAATTTACACACCATAGGTGTGAATTTAGGGATATTCCTCGCTCTTTCAGAGATGTCCCTATAGATGCTGAAGAAACACCCTATCAAAAACCCCCTACGGGGCTGTTCCTCGGATGTGTCGTGTTTCTACAAAGATGCTGAAGAAATACCCAAGCAAATAAATCCTACGGAACTCAAGAGGTTTCTGAAACATTCAAGGTCTTCTGTAAAAATCCGGTTCGGTTAGGAAACCGCGAAGAAACACCCTATCAAAAACCCTACCGGACCTGGTACCAAGACGGTTATTTTTTCTAAAATTGACACCTATGGTGTCAAAAATTTACACACCCGCTGAAAACTCTGGTAAAATTTGCGCGAATATATAAACTCTGGTAAAATGAAAGCGTTAACTGAAGAAAACTGTATTGTGCAGTTGTAAGCATCTAAATTTCTGTAGTAAGTTACACCTAAGCAGGAGGTCGACTTATGAAGATTTTAACGGCAATTTTGTTAGCACTCGGCTGCATCATTCTCTTCGGGACAGTCAGCGAGGCTGTACGGGAAGACGAATTGGCACTCTACCTTTCCTTCGATGAAGCGAAAGGTGATACAGCCAAAGATAAGTCTAAACACAAAAATGATGGGACACTCCACAAAGCGAAGCGGGTCAAAGGCAAAATCGGCGATGGCATCGAACTGAGCGGCGACCAAGGCGGTTGGGTGGAAGTACCAGATTCCGACTCTTTGGATATCACCGATGAAATTACCTTGATGTGTTGGGTGTATCCAACCGAGTTTACAGCGGAGTGGTTCCGTATTATTGTGAAGACATGGGCAGGTGATACTGCGCCGTGGATGGTCTACGGGTTCTATGAACAAGGCGGATCTAATGGAAAGACGGGGTTTATTATCTCTGTTGATAAAGGGACAGAAAAGCGGTGTGGCAATGGACCGAGTCCGCAGTTACCCCTGAAGGAGTGGACGCATCTTGCAGCCACTTACGATGGGAGCAAGATGAAACTCTATTACGATGGCGAAATGAAAGTTGAAGTGGATGCCAAGGGTAAGATTGATACAAACGATGTGCCTGTATCGGTCGGACGTAACAGTGAAGGGAATCGGGAACACTACATTGGCAGCATTGATGAAGTTGCCATCTGGAGCGTTGCCCTTGATGAAGCCGAAATCCAAACGGCAATGGATCAGGTGTTTGCCGTTGAGCCTGCAGACAAGTTACCCACAAAATGGGGTACGATAAAAGGTGGGTATTTAAGAACGCCTAAATCGTTTACCTCACGAGGCGCGAGTTGGTAGTAGATATTGTGTGACCTAACGACCAAAGAAACGAAGCGTGGGCATCGCGAATGTGGTGCCCATCTTTTTTATTGCTGTCCGAGACGTTTGAGCATTTCGTGGGCATTTTGATTCCGCGGATCCAAACGTAGCACTTCTTGAAATTCCTGAATAGCGAGGTCTGGCTCTCCAAGTTTGTAGTAAGCGACTCCCAGAGCCCCATGCGTTAGCGCGCTATCCGGATTGATTTGCAGCACTTTTTGAAAACAGGAAACCGCTTCGTCATATTCCTGTTTCGACAACAAAATTAAGCCGAGGTGATGCAGTGCATTTTCATCGGTGGGATTCAGTTCAAGGATAATCTTATATCCGACTGCGGCTGCGTCGTACCTTCCCTTCTGCCAATAAATCTGTGTCAAGTTCTGATGAAACTCAATGTTTTCAGGGGCAATCTTAATCGCTTTTTGGCAGTGGCGAATCGCTGCATCAAGGTTACCAGTTCGCCAATATATGACCCCAAGCCCACCGTAAGCATCGGCGAAATTCGGGTTAAGTTGAATCGCTTTTTGATAGGCGGCGACGGCTTTTTCAATTTGATCGTTATGATAGTAAGCGAGTCCTAAATTGTAGTGACTTTGGACTTTTAAATCGGCTATTTCTGTTGGACGCTTAGATGTGTTCTCGTTGGCTCGGATCACAACCAATGTGTTTTTTAAAACAGCGACGGCTTCACTGTATTGCTTGTTAAGCAGGAGCGCGCTACCGTAATTTAGCCAGAGATGCGAGTCCTTATTCAGTCCTGCTATTGCCACTTCCAACTCACTGACAGCGCGTTTGAAGTCTCCTTGTTGTAGGTATCGGTTTCCGCGTTCAGCGTACCGTTGTGCGGTTACACCGAGTTTCAGTACATCCCACCACAGCGGATCACGCATCTGTATATACTTTGTCCGTTTTCGTGATACTTGTGCATGCTGAGTGGCAGCACTCTTTTCGCCGAGAACGCTCGCAACTTGTGCCATTGCTGCGTGTGCCTCGCTCTGTTCTGGATTCAGTTTTAAAGCACGTTGGAAGTGGCTTTGCGCAGCTTCAAACTGCTGGGTGGTCAATGCGAGTTCACCGAGCCACAGAGACGCGTACGGATTCTGCGGATCCAATTCGTTCGCAACTTCAAGATGCGCTTTCGCTTGATCTATGTGTCCGAGGGTTCGGAGCGCGGCGGCGCGGTAGATATGTGCAGGGGCGTATTGTGGGTCAAGTTTGATAGCTGCAGCAAGCGTTTGGGCAGCCGCCTGTGGGTTAACCTTATAAGTAGTCATTCCGAGGTAGTATAGCCAGCGGAATTCGTTGGGAGCAATCTCGACTGCGCTTCGGTAACACTCGGTTGCGTCTATCTCCCAACCGTGAACAAAATAGATGTTGCCTAACTGTCCCCAAGCGGTTGCGTCTTTGGGGGTTTCAACCAGTGTTTTCTGTGCTGCTTTAACAACCGCTAAAAGTCGCTGTTCTTCAATGCTCCCGATGTCGCTCGGCTGCGGCACCCAATCGGGAATGCCTACATTTTGCTCGCTGCTTTCTGATTCATCCGCGAGGACAGACACTCGGACTTCGCTACAGAGGATCACGGCGCAGAAAACCAGAAGCAGTGCCCAATAGATGCTTTTCATCGGGTTCCCCTTAGAATAGCTAAAAAAAGAGTGTCGTAGCCCTTTATCCGAGATATGGATCAGGGTTACCTTCCACCTCTGTTAGCAGCGTGTCCACATACGTCTTAATATGAAACAACCGGCAATCTGAATCTCCGACCTTGCCTCGTCTCAACTGACCGAGTGTGTCCCAAAAAGCACCGAGTTTTGGACGGTTCAGCCCGATAAACGATACTTGTGGATCTTTCGCAAGGCGTTTGTTCCAATGGATAACCTCAACGACATGAATATAGGTCGAGGTCTCGTAATCAACACCGATCATCAGCAATTTGGCATCCGTTTTATAGGCGCGGAACATCGGTGAATGCGTGCCGTAAGTCTTTCCCCACGGATGATGATCCCATGGCGATTGATAGCCTTCTTGGCTAAGATGATCCGCGATAAACGCCTCCGCATCTCTCCCGCGTGCAGCAACGGCATGCGAATAGTGGTCAGAGCGATAGGTGCCGGGCATCTGTCGAAAGAACTCTGTTAACCACCCAACTGTTGAAGGCGTTGTGGGAACATCCCAAGATGCAACGCGTTCTTCCCGACTCGGTCTAAGATTAAAGGTCGGCATCAGAATCAATCCGTCGTGTCCGACGGTTTCTTCTAATGCAGCGATAACCGTGCCGGCTCCATCCGCAACAGGTCCCAGACTCTTAAAAGACGAATGGATAAAGAGCGTGTCCCCTTTTTCGATGCCGAGATCGGTAAAGTCTTGAATGAGTTTTTCGCGTGTATAGGGTGCTTTCATTATAATTAGCTTTCAGCCGTCAGTTGTCGGTTGTTTGAACCCTAATTTATAGGTTTCAAGAATTTTCAGGATTCTGGCACTTTCTTTCGCTGTTGACACACATGATGCCTACTAAACCGCATCATACCTTCGCAACAACTCTACAATTTTTCCAGCGTCTGCCCTTCGCATCCGTTGGGCGACTTGCAGCGGTGTCTGACCTCTCCTATTCTTAAGATTTGGATCCGCACCTTTGACGAGTAGTGCCTCGATTGCTGCGCGCTGTTTCTCGCCGTCTTTTATCGTCGATCGGATCGCTTCAAAGAGTGCGGTTTCACCATTCTTATCAGAGGTATCAATCGTGGCACCTTTTTCAATGAGTAGATTGATAACCTTGAGAAAACCCGCCTTCGCGGCGTAATGCAACGCCGTTTTCCCTTTGTAGTTCCGAACATCAATATCGGCACCGAATTCTAAAAGCCTCAGAACTTCGTCTGGATGTTCCCCGTTATCGCCTCGGCAGGCGTAAACAAGCATGGGCCATCCCATGTCACCCTGAGCGTTTATGTCTTTTGGTGGGGCACCGTAACTTTTGAGCAGCTGGCTCATCTCGGAACCGTCGTCTAAGATACGCGGTGCTTTGTTTGGATCCGCCCCATTCTTGAGCAATAACGTGGTAATCTCTATCCGATTCCCTGAGACAGCATAATCCAGAAAGCGTTCGCTATATGGCGCGATGGTTGCACCTCGCGAGATGAGCAGTTCAACGATTGCTGGGTCTTCGCCCCTGATGGCGTAGCAGAGCGGAGTCGCCCACGCCGTTTTTCGGTGTTCAAAGGTGTGGGGTTTCCCTGCAGGTAGCATGACCGCCTGAAGATATGCGCTGTTGACGAGACTTGGGTCGTTATTGAGATGTGCGCGGACTGTATCGTAATCGGCAAGGTAGGCGGCGGTGTGAATGTCGATTGTCGCGCCGTGCTGAAGCAGATACGCTGCCACGATGTCCCGACCTTCGTAGCGTGCCGCGCAGTAGGGTGTTATCTCAAGGCGGTGCTGGATATGATAGCAACCCGGCAGATTTATATCGGCACCACGTTTGAGGAGAAATTCGACCATCTCCAACTTCCCACGATATGCCGCCTCCCACAGCATCGTCCGACCGTGCGAACCGACGGTATGAATCCAAGCGGGGTTGTCATCAAGCAGTTGGCGAACGGTTTCGAGGTCGCCGCGCCCTGCTGCTGCGACAACGATTTTGAGGAAGTCGCTCTGGTTGCCAGTGAGTTGGACCTGTGGCATTTACCCTTTCCTTTTTTGTTTTTAGACCCGGTAGGTGCGGTTTCCCGCACCATAGGTGTCAATTTAGGGATATTCCTCGCCATTTCAGAGTATAGATGCCGCCCCTACGGGGCTGTTCCTCGGACGTGTTGTGTTTCTACAAAGATGCTGAAGAAATACCCAAGCAAATAAATCCTACGGAACTCAAGAGGTTTCTGAAACATTCAAGGTTTTCTGTAAAAATCCGGTTCGGTTAGGAGGGAAATCCGCAGAAATACCGTTTTTGATAGGGTGTTTCTTCTAAGCAAAGACCCCCAGCAAAAACACCGAACCTACCGGGCCTGGGGCCGAGGCGGTTATTTTTCTAAAATTGACACTTATGGTTCGGTTTCCCCACTGCACCTACCGGCCTCGGGAAAAATGAACTAACCTTGTTTAAGCATCAACGACGCGGGGACGACTACCGATAGAAGGCGGTAACAGCATCCGTTTCTGTTGTTCTGTCAACTCGCCGTATTTGCTGATGTCGTAATAGATATTCGACCATGAGGAGTGCCCAGGGCTGTACTTATAGAGCAACGAACGCCGTTGATGGTTTGCTGTCCACGGCATCGTTCCATGAACGAGGGCTTCGGTGAAAAAGACGACATCCCCTGCTTTGAGAGACGGCTGGACGACGTAGTGCGCGGGACGCTCGAATCGCCGCACTTCTAATGGGATCTTCCGCAAAAAGTTGCTCTTGTGGCTTCCCGGAATACAAGCGAATCCGCCCGCACCTTCCGGTGCATCTGCTAAGTTGTAGGTCATCACGGACAAGCCGTTGCGCATGATACCGTCACGATATTTGTACCAGTGATCCGCTTCAGGACCCCCCGGACCCCCGCCATCTTCGCCACCGTGTAATCCATTAATATGGGGACCTGCCTCCATAAAGATTGCGTAGTCGTGGTCAAGTCGGACGTGGGGACCCAAAAGTTCGAGGAGATACGGCAGGATTTTCGGATGATCAATCAGTCTCTTAAACGGTTCACCCCAGAGGCTTGGGGGCCCTTGGCGTTCGCCGTTGTCGATGATGTCGTTCATCTCAGCGACTTCATCCTCGTTCAAGACGTTCTTTATGACGAGGTAACCTTCAAGGTCTACCTGAAATTTTTCTTCACCTGTCATGGTTGCAGTTCCTTTTGTTTGGCTTTCAGCCGTCAGCCGTCGGCTGTCAGAAAAGAGATGTATGTACCATAGCCGACTATCACATGGAAATTTGTCAGTCCTTTTTATTCTAGGTCAATGACGCGGGGTCGTCTGCCGATGGAAGGTGCCATTAGCATCCGTTCCTGTTGTTCCGTCAATCCGTCGTATTTACTGATGTCGTAGTAGTTGCCGGACCATGCGGAATGTCCCGGACTGTATTTGTAGAGCAATGACCGACGTTGATGTTTCGCTGTCCACGGCATCGTTCCGTGAACGAGTGCTTCTGTGAAGAATAGCACGTCCCCTGCTGCCAGAGCGGGTTGGACGACGTAGTGCGTGGAACGTTCAAATTGGCGGACCTCT
>PYJC01000094.1 GCA_003635255.1 Candidatus Poribacteria bacterium
AGATCGATTCGCTGTGGCAGGCAGAAAGATCTATGGGATTGATGATGGAGGCGGGGTCTATCGCTTAGAGACTAATGGTCAATGGGAGCAGGTTTCTGAGTCAGTTTTAGATGGCATAGTCTCTTTCGGTGTCACCAATAACAAACTCTATAGTGTTGTCGAAAATAGAGGGATATTTCGTATATCGCTTGCGGAGAAAGAGTAGATAGCGGTTATATGCTCAACTGAATTGTGTATCTGCTTACTGTAATGCTTCAATGGGGAGTTTGCCAACGATATAAGGAGATGATTGAATGGGGATAGATATAAAAACAGCGAAAAAGATTGTAGATGCACATGATCAGAAGAAACTCTCTGAAGTCGCGAAAGCGGTAGATGTTTTATATCAGGAATTTGGAACCTATCAATCAATCACACGAGAAATGGGTAGATCGGATAAGTTTTGGATTGTTCGTCATCATGTTTCCCAACTCCCTGTAGGTATTCTGTGGAAAATAGATGAGGGACATATCGGGATTGAACAAGCCTATCAGATCACTCGACTCAAGCAGGAGACGGATCAATGGGTATTGGCTATTGCGATTATTGAAACGAAAGGTCTGACTGCTAAAGAATGTGGAAAGGTTGTTAATCTTGTGCTTAACAAGGGTAAATCAATTATGGATTCCCTTAGCATTATAGCAGGTATCCAGTTCGAGAAGATTCAACCGCTGATGCTTTCGCTTGGCACTGATGTTTGGATTGAAATTTGTAAGACGGCATGGACACAATATCAAAGATGGGAAGATCTCTGTTATCAATTAGTGCATCAAGGTATAGGCGTTGACATCCAGGCAGTCGCGTCTCAACTTGAGCGACTCGCTTTGGAGTTGCGCCAAGCAAGAAGGGATTGACCTCGTTCAAAGGCGGCTGCGTTCAATTCTCTTGCCTAAGCACTCCCTGTATAGAGAAACACCAACCCCCAAACAGGTATCAGAACAGTTTTAAGATTTTACATATTATGGAAAGTTTTTATGCCATTCTTGGCGGGTTTGTGCTATTGATTGATGTATTTTTTGGCGTTGCGTCAGGCAAAACATGCATATTTGGGCATTAATTCATTTTTTGTTGCACATATTTTGTATAGGTGTTAAAATATATCTGACGGTAAAAAAATTCACGGTCTCGCGTGGGTTACGTCAGGGCAGCTTCCTAATTTCTTAGGTGCGCCGCAGGTAGTACCAATACCCGCGACGCTTCAGCACTGCCATAATCCGAGTATGACAGCGCTGGTTTCTATTGTATCACAACGAACGCTTTGTGTGTGAGATTAATGGAAACCAGCACCCTATAGGGAAGGTTGCCGGATACCTTTCTATTCCCTTTCGATGCGCCTATCGGCGCACCCACCCCTATAGTCCTGTCATTTTTATTAGACCCAGAGAAAAGGGATTTCCTTTACTCTCATGTTGCAGTCTACGAGAGGACTATGAACACTCCATTTGCCCCAAACACGCTCTATTACGGCGATTGCCTTGATGTTATGGCGGGCTTTCCCGACAGCTATATCGACCTGATCTGCCTCGATCCGCCGTTTAACTCCAACGAGAAATACAACAAGGTTTTCAAGGATTCCGGACTCCGTATTGACCCACAAATCAAGGCGTTTGATGATGTCTGGCTTTGGGACGGTGCGTCTGCGGAACGCGTCGCGCGTGTCAAGAACGCTGTCGCTAACCCGGCGTCCAAGGTGATTGCTGGATTTGAAGGGTTCATTCCGCGGAGTAAGATGTTATCGTACACCTCCTACATGGCGGAACGACTGTTTATCATGCACCGCATCTTGAAGGAGACAGGGAGCATTTACCTACACTGCGACCCCTATGCCAGTCATTACCTAAAACTTGTGATGGATGCTATTTTTGGTGAAAAGAACTTTCGGAATGAGATTGTTTGGTGTTATCATGCTGGAGGTGCTACGAAAAAGCATTTTCCAAAAAAACATGATATTTTATTGCTTTATGGAAAGAACGCTAATGTTTCCTATCATGATGCACCTCGGGGAATACCTTATAGGGATTTCTATGCGTATGACCAAAAAGGGAATATACAAATAGATAAAGGATACCATCCTGATGGGAAGATGGTCCCTGATTGGTGGGAAATAAGTGCTATCAGTTCTGTAGCATCTGAACGCCTCGGATATCCAACCCAAAAACCACTTGCCCTCTACGAACGCATCATCAAAGCTTCATCTAATTCCGGTGATCTCGTGCTTGAACCTTTCGCGGGTTGTGGCACGACGATAGAAGCCGCTAAGAAAAACCGGAGGGATGTTATCGGTATAGACATCCTGCCCTTCGCACTCCGTTTGATAAACCGCTACCGCCTTGCCCCCAACGGTATAGACCCCCTGCCGATCATAGGCGTGCCTGTTGATATGGACACTGCCCGTCAACTTGCCAAAACTGTTCCGTTCAAATTTCAAGATTGGGCGATCTCGCTCATAGACGGTTTGGCATCTAACCCACAGAAAGTTGGTGATGATGGTATTGACGGGTTTGGGATGTTCCTTAACACGCCGGATAACATGGAGCGCAAGGCGATTATCGTTCAGGTCACAGGTGCCGCCGGCTCACAGAAGGCGAAGTTTGATAGACTTCACGCGAATATCCTAAACGAGAACGCCGCGATGGGCATCCTAATCACCCTTGATGCGCAGAACGCACAAGGCAATTGGAAACATACCTTAGACCCTATCCGGATGGGCGAAACCACTTATGTCCCTATACAGTGTTTTTCTGTTGAGGAATACTACCGAAACAATGAGCAATGGGATCGGATATTGACACTCCCTTCGCTGGCAAATCCGTGGACCGGGAAGCATATGCAGCAGAAGATTTTATTTGAGGCGTAATGGAGGGTATGTAGATGCCAAGTGGAAGTGGATCTGATAGAGACATCATCAGACCGAAACATCAAATGGTAGTGCCGGGACTCGGGGTTTTTATTGCACCGAAAGCCGTCGCCCGTCTATTTCAACTTCATGACTATACCCGTTGTCCGGACTTCCGAAAAAAGGGTGCACCGATGGGGAGAGTTCTTTATCCAATCCTACGTCCGAATGTCTATTATTCCCCGCGGATGTTTCACCTACACCAAGCGAGAAGATTTAAGAACGAGCAGCGGAAGGAAGGCACAGTGGTACTAAGGAAAAATCCTGATTTGGTTGAGTGAGGTATGGAAATACATATAATTGTGGGACTGAGTCTAACCCTTATCATCTTGCTGTTTGCTATATGGAGGGAGAGAAAGGATATGAGAGTGCTGCAGGCAGAGGCAAGCCAGCAGGTAGATAGCCAGGTAAAAGCATTGCAGGCAGAAATATTTCGGTTGGAAGGCGTGAGACGGGCACTTAGAAAGGATAATCGGTCAGATGATAAGTTTGTTATCTCTTATAGAAAATCGCCGCCGGAGATTTTTACAGATAATCCTTATTGGTTAGCTCTGTCAGCTTGGCTGCGAGAAGAAAAGCAGTGGACTTGTGAAAAGTGTCATATTAATCTTGAGAAGAGACGTTACGATTTACATGTTCATCATATTTTGGGTAGAGGTTTCAATAGCCCTCAACATCTAAAAGTGCTTTGTATTGGGTGTCATGCAGAGGAAGCGGATCATGCTTTTATGAAAGCGTACCCAGCGTATAAGGCATTTTTGGAATGGAAAAAAGGGCAGACGGCGTAGGCACGTTTGATTCCTGCTTGCCCCATCGGTTGCGATTTCGCAAGCAAAGGAGTTTTTATATGAATATGAGGGTCCCGTAGGTTGGGTTGAACGGTGTTAAGAAAGTGGATGTTGGTGTGTCAATACGCTCAAATCCAACTTGTTGTCCTATACCTCCAAAAACTTAGTGAAACCCAACTTCAGCCCCTCAGAGGCACGGAAACCGCATAGGTGTTGGGTTTCTCTCGGTCTCTGGTGAATGCGGTGTCTCTGGTGAAAGTTGTGTTTTTCTATGATTTTCAGGCTTTTGGTGGTATCCGTTCAACCCAACCTACGGGTTATGTAGGTGTCAATTTAGTGATTTTTTGCAGTGCTTTAGCATATATGATATAAACATGCTGAAAAAACACCCAAGCAAAAACCCCTTACAGGGTTGAATGCTTCTTTCAAACATCCTTCTATAAACATAATGAAGAAATACCCAAGCAAATAAACCCTACGGGACTGAAGAGGTTTTTTGAAGTCTTCAAGGTTTCCGCGTAGTATCCGGTTCGGTGTTTTTGCTGGGGTGTTTCTTCTAGGAAACCGAACCTACCGGTCCTGGGGGTCCAAAATTGGACGAAAAAACCGAGAACTAAATAGCCCTGCTACGGAGTGTTTGTGGAAGTCCTGTTAAGATTAAAGATAACCTGCCTCGGATAGTAGATTCGCGAGGTTCCTTTTTCTACCACAACGTCCTATCAAAACCCGTACAGATTTGCCTTGAAAATTCACGGTAAATTGTCGTCTACTTCTCGGATTCGTTCGGTTAATGCCCCGCCCATGGAACAGAACTGGAACGTAGACGGTTTCCCCACACTCATTCCGATCCGGAGCGAGGGTGGCGGCAAAGTTCAAACTGTTTTCTAACTTTTCGCGGACATCTGATTCGTCGGCTTTACCACTTTTAAGTTCAATTGGAACCGCTACGAAGGTGTTTTTAGAGGCATTTCCGTAAAACAGCAGACGGTCGGCCCTTTTCCGGTGGTCTCTGCGTGTGTCAAACTCTTTCTCTATATTTATCACGACCCGCTTCTTGGGAATGTCAGCACGGTAGACCCGACATCCTTCTCCACCACATTCGTTAGTGAGGCTGTCTGGGGACATCTGTTTTTGAATGTCGGTAAGTTCTTTACTCAGATTCAACCGCAGTACTCCCTTTCGTATGCTCAATCCTATTTTGGAGTCCGGCCGAACGGTTATAGAGATCCTCCGCTATATCCAAGTGATCCTCCGGTTCTATACCTTCAACAAGGTCAAACGGAAGTTCTGTGACCGGTTCGTTCTTATGGAACTGCCACACACCGACCTCTTCCTTTTTTAGGTAGTCTGCTGATTCATTTGTGGATTCTCCAAGTTTCTGCAATTCACCCTCGCGAATCAGATTCCCGATTTGTTGGAGGAGCCAGTTGCTATGTGTCGTAATCAAGACGTTAACACCGGCTCGAACCAAGCGAGCAAGAATATGAGCGATTTTGGTTTGTAAATCCGGGTGCAGGTGAGACTCAGGTTCTTCAATAATGAGCAAGTCACCCCGCCCAACGACACCTCGCAGAAAGAGGATTAACGGGGCAAGCTCGGATACCATCGCTGAGGAGTGACTCATTCGCAATGTCTCTTTTGCTTGGTCTGGACGGTACAGAAATTCAGGATACGCCTCTGGCGTGGAGCGTTTAACCTCTACTTTACCCTCCAGCAGCTCCGTCTCCAGTTGTTCAGCTACGCGATTTATTTTTTTTGATGATCCGTTGCGTTCCTTGTATAGGACAATCTGCAGCAGAAAATCCGCTATCATTCCTGAAAATGTAGATGCTTCAATGCGATCTAAACCGATGCGCGTCGCCCGCTTGATAAGGGCAGTCGCGAGTACATCGCGGCTTTGCATGATGCCACTCCGAGCGGCAGGTAAGTAGTAGGAGTCCGTCTTTTCCGACCGATCAGTGCCTAAAGTCCGAAATAGGTGTTCAATATCGGATATTTCATTGAACTCTGTCTTACGCTTTGCATCGAAGAGAATCGTATCTGGATTGATATGTCCGGTTATAATGGGACCGGATCCAGCGTCCGACACCTCAAAACCCCAACACGTTTGATCCTTCTCGTGAACCGACAGGGCAACTTTCATCTCGTTGTCTTGGCTTCCAGTGAATCGAATTAACTTGGAAACAGATTCAAGATCAAAACACCGTTCAAGCTCGTTTGGGAAGCCTTCCTGATCTGTGAGTATAGACTCCACTCGGGTGTGCAACTGCTGGGGTAAATCAGAAAATTTGAACGGATGCTCAAGCGTGTTTAGCTTTTTGAATACCTCTAACAGTTCTTGTTCTGATGCCTTTTGTTCGCTTTGTGGATAACGGTCTCGCGAACGATAAAGAAAACTAAAATAGGAAGAAACAAAGTCTGCCCAAGGAAATTGTGGGATACCCCCAAAATATTGGTATAACGCGTAAATGAGCGCGGCGAGATATGTCTTGCCGGTATTGCTCTCGCCGACGAATATGGTCAGTGGACGCAGGTCTACCTCTGCCTTTTCTATCGGACCGAAGTTTTTTACGTTAATGTAGGCATCCATTGTTTTTTCTCCTATGGGTGATGGCTTTGAATTGATTATATAAGCATCTGCGATCAATTACAAGGAAAACAAGGGTTCATTGCAGAGCCATTCAGTTTTCGGTTTTTCAAGCATTTTACCCGAAAGATCGCGAGCGCAGCTCGCTCCTACAGTAGGTCTTGGAACAATCAAGGATATCTTCTAAAGGAGAACTGAATGGCTCTGGGGTTCATTATCTCGGTTTATCTTACGCCTTGATTGTCTACAATCTCATGTCCTTCTTTAATGCGGAGAATCTGATTTGATTTTACATTAGAAAACCGTTCTATGCGTCCACTCTGCCAGTGGATTTCGAGGGTGTCAATTTCTGTCTGCTTTCCAAGCCCGAAGTGAACGCGTAAGTCGCTTTGGGAGAGGTAACTCGCGCCGCTCCGAACTTCTCTGAGAAGAGACAGATCGCCCGTTTTCACAATCACTTTTGTCCCGATACCTGATGCGTTGCTTTGGGTGCCGATCAGTTGGATTGTTAGCCAATGGTTGCTGTTGCCACCCTCGTTTCGGAGGAGTGTTGCAGGTTGGTTGGAGTTATTGAGGAAAATATCAATATCCCCGTCATTGTCGTAGTCGCCGAATGCTGCACCGCGGCTAACTTTTTTGGGCAGTTGTGCCAATCCGACTTCGACAGATGCATCGGTAAACTGGTAGGTGCCATCTTGTCGGCGCGTGTTACGGAAAATCAGATCGGATTGCGGATAAGTGCTGTCCGAAAATAGCGCGATGTTTGCTTGAAGATGTCCATTCGCAACGAAGAGGTCCAAGAGACCGTCGTTGTTGTAATCAAAGAATTCGACTGCCCATTTGAAATATGGGAGCGTCCCTGCGCCAATCCCGGCAGTAAAAGAGACATCGCTAAAAAATAGAGCATTTTCGTTTTGATAGAGGATCACTGGCAATGAAGAGGCATTGCTGACGACGAGATCAAGGTAACCATCGTTATCGTAATCACCGAATGCGCTACCCATACCGCTGCCCGGGAAGCCGTTCCCATCATAGCCTGTGCCTGTAAGGTCAGCAGTCTCAGTAAAAGTGCCATCGCCGTCGTTACGGTAAAAGAAATCCGCTTCCATATCATTGGCGATATGAAGGTCTGGGTAACCGTCATTATCGTAGTCCGCGACTGCGACAGCGAGACCGAGCGCACGATGTGAGATCCGTGCAGCTACAGTGACATCTGTGAAGGTGCCATTGCCATTATTGCGATATAGGATGTCGGGTTCGCTGACAAAGTGGCTGCCAGCAATCTGATCCGTCGGGCTACAATATGTTCTGATACCCCGTGTCTCCCACCAACGATTCTCGTCAATCGAGAATTTCATATAGTTGACGACATATAGGTCAACATCTCCATCTAAGTCATAATCGAGAAAGGCACAGCTCGTTCCCCAACGTTCATCGCCGACACTGGCTTTCTGTGTAATATCTGTAAAAGTGCCATCGCCGTTGTTATGGTAGAGGATGTTGGGTCCGTAGTTGGTTACGTAAATTTCAGGGTAGCCGTCATTGTTGATATCGGCAGCAGCACATCCGACACCATAACCGGTATCTCCAACGCCTGCGTTCTGTGTGACATCGGTAAAAGTGCCGTCCCCGTTGTTCCGATAGAGTGTATTTCGCTGGAGATGTGTTTGAGAGGCATCTTCAGCAACCGGTGGCGGGATATACGTGGCGTTCACTATATAAAGGTCGAGGTGCCCATCAGCATCATAGTCGAAAAAGAGTGCGCCGGATCCGAGGGTTTCAATGATATATTTTTCGCCGGTTCTGCCATCGACATGCTGAAACGTGATGCCTGCAGCAGCAGTCGCATCAATGAATTGGACTTCGGCGGGAGTGGACATGCTCAGGATGCCAGAGAAGACAATACAACAAAAATATTTCATTCGTCGTTGGAATACTCTTTCCGTTTTTTACGCGCATGTCGCGCCTCATTTTCTAACCCAAGCGCATCACAAACTTGAGCAAGCGTATCCCAATAGTTTCCGTCAGTCGGTGCGAGGCGGACAGCGGTTCGCGCATGAGAGAGTGCTTTGTCCAAGTCCACCTTCAATTCGGTATAGCAGACTGCGATGTTATTATGTGCAATCGCGAGGTCCGCATTGGCAGTGAGTGCCTGCTGATACGCTGCAATCGCGATCTCAACTTTTCCATGTTTATGATAAGCATGTCCCAAATTGTAGTGTGCAGTCGCTAAATCCGGAGCAAGAGAGATGGCATGTTTATAGTTCGCGACAGCATCCGCAAAGCGGTGGCGCGCCAGGTAAACGATACCGAGATTGTTATAGCCCCTTGCGTCATTAGGATGTTTTTTCACCCACATTTCGGCTTTCTCAAGGAGTGGGTCTGTCTGACGGAGGACTTTAAAAAACGTCATTGCTGCTGCAGCTTTCTCCTTTTCGCCGCGTTTGATGTAAATTTGAGCGAGTTGGTAATGTGCCTCTGTATTGTCCACCTGAATTTCAATCGTTTTCTCAAAGGCAGTGATTGCCTTGTCTAAGTGTCTTTGTCTTGCATAGACTTTACCCAATCCTAAAATGGCATCAACATCTTTTGGATTGAGGCGTGTGGCTTTTTTAAAGGCGTGTGTGGCCTCATCAAAATTGGCTTGTTTCAAATGGACTTCACCGAGTCCGGTATAGGGATCTTCCCATTCTGGGTCAATAGCAATTGCACGTTTAAACGCTTCAGTGGCGCGTGGGAGGTTCCCCTTCTTAAGATAAACCACGCCAATGTTATAGTGTGGTTCAGCGACCATAGGGGACAATTCAAGGGTCTTCTGGTACGCATCAAGCGCGGCATCGTATTGCTTTAGTTCGGAATATGCGACCCCGAGTTTGTTGTAGATGATAGCGGAATCTGGATTAAGCGCGATGGCTTTTTTGTATTCGGAGATCGCTTGCTCGAATTCACCGATAGCGTGATAGGCAGTGGCATTCTTGTAGTGCTTTTCGGCAGGTGAAGCATCGGATAAGGCAGTGCTTCCGAAGGCACTGAAGAGGATAAATAGGGTGAGATACTTTAGCATACGCTTTTCCTCTGGTGTAAGGGTGGCGTTTGGACCACCCTTATCAAGCGTATTTTTAGTCGCGATCCGTTTTAATACTCGCCCATGTGGTCGCGAGTTTCTCTGCGGGTTCCACGGGTAGGAAATCACCGGTCATAATTTCTTCGATTTCCGCCGCGGTGAGAATTCTATTGAAGATAAACACCTCGTCAATGATACCCGTGAAAAATTCCTCGCCGGGGTGGCGTGCACCGACCATAATGGACCCATCAATCTCAGCAACGGTTGGGGGTTTAGGCCCGCCGCCTGCTTTCTTGGCATCGTTGTAGATAATAACCTCTGATTTGGTGTCATGGGTCACCGCAAGATGGACCCAATCATTGGGTTGAACGTCATCGCTAACGGCTTTTTGTGCCCAATTGGGGGCACTCGACCAGAAATAGGTTTTCTTGTCGCCGTTTCTGAAAATTGATGCCCATTTCAGTGAGCCCGCCGTCACCATATAATTCCAGTCCCGAATTTGGTTATCATCGCGTTTGACCCAGAAAGCGATAGAGAACTGTTCTCTTAACTGCAAAGTATCGTTGATAGGTACTTTTACATGCTGTCCCTTCGTTCCGTCAAACTCTAATGCTTTGCCGAATTGCCCGTCTACCCATTTTGGATCTTTGATAAGTTCGCCATCGTGACCATGCACGGAACTATCTGCGGCATTGCCTCCCTTTCCTTCATCGAAGGAGAGGTATAAAACGAGAGATTTGTCATCCAACCCAGCATATAAAGATGTTGTAAGGGTGAACAATAAGAATATTGCGACAAGCACCCCTATAAATTGTTCAAATTTGAGCACAATGTATTCCTCCTTGAATCATGCAAAATACGGTAAGACTTGCTAAAACATCAAATCGGACATTAAGAGAAAAACTAACTTAAATTTGGACGACCGTGTAATTGGTATGTCGCAGAAACTTAACAAGCACCACATTTCTTACAGACGGTCGTATCACACTCACTGGTCATAAAACCTTTCTCGTGTTTGTTGAACTCAAGTTGTAAGAATTGGGGTTTAACGTTCAGGTCGAGATGGTCCCACGGGTTGACCTCATGTAGGGGTCGTTGACGTGTCGCGTAAAAATCTGGCATTATCCCGTGTTTTCGGAAGGCTTGGTTCCATGATACACCGTTCGCGAGTTCAAGGATGACTTTTCCGAGTCGTCGGTCACCGCGTGCGAAAGCGGCTTCTTGGTGTGCGAGTCTGGCACTTGCGGACCCGACTTTTATGCTACCGAGTTGGTTAATTTCACGTTTCAGGAAATCAAGTTTTCGGGAGATGGTTTTTGGGGGTTCCATTGCTACCCACTGGAAAGGCGTATGCGGTTTAGGGACCATAGGCGAAATAGTAAAACTGATACGGGCTATTCTTCCGGTCCGCTTCGCATGCGGGAGAAGTATGGTGCGCATCTCTTTTGCCATATCAACAATGGCTTCGACATCTGCCGGCGTTTCATGTGGGACACCAATGAGGAAATAGAGACGCAGGTTGAGAATATCACGCTTTAAGGCTTCTTCAAAAACGTGGTAGAGCCGTTCACGTGGAATGGCTTTATTGACGACCTTTTGAAGTTCTTCAGTGGCGACCTCTGGGGCAATGGTAATGGTGCCTTGTTCGCTGTCGGCGAGGGCATCAAGCAAGGGGGCGCGAACCGTTTCAGCACGGAGTGAAGCACAAGAGATACGGAATCCACGTTCAACGAGGCCTGAAGCGATTTTATCAATGTGTGGATGGTCAGAAATAGAAGCACCAACAAGTCCGATCCTGTCTGTAATACCCCGTGCTCGCTCGGCAAGCGTAAGGGTACTTTCCACAGAACGATGCCGCGGCCATCGGCGGGCATAATCAGCAACACAGAAACGACACTGCCTGCCACAACCCCGGACAATCTCTATGAGATGTGCATTCGCGAACTCTGTATTTGGTGTGTGGATGTGCGTGCAAGTTTCGACATCATCAAGCTTTGGCACAGCCCCTGCGCGAATCTGAGGCGAGATCCCCGGTTTTGGAGTGACCGCATCAATAGTTCCATCGTCGCGATACGTCACGTCATAAAAACTTGGCACATAAAGCCCGGGAACAGTGGCGAGTGTTTCGAGTAACTCATGCTTCGGGGCACCAGAGCGTTTCCACTCGTCAAAGTGCGCCATAAGTTGATGGATCACAAGTTCGGCTTCTCCCACAACAAAAACATCAACGAAATCAGCAATCGGTTCTGGGTTGTAGGAGATATTGATACCGCCCGCAATAACCAGCGGATCCCATTCTGTACGTTCTTCAGCAAGTGGTGGGATATTTGCGAGTTTTAGGGTCCGCGGAATATTCACATAATCCGATTCAAAAGAGACAGAAAACCCGACGACATCAAACTGGTTGAGTGCCGTTTGCGTCTCAAACGAGAAAAGCGGCTTTTTCTGGCTAACAAGTTTCTCAAGGTAATCAGATTCAGGCACAAAAACGCGTTCGCAAGCGGTGTCTGCCCGACTGTTTAGGGTTGCATAGATAACCTGAACACCAAGACTTGACATTCCAAGTTCATACGTGCTTGGATAGACAAGTGCGAACCTGTTAGGTTTTCTGAAATTATTTTGCGCACCGTGTTCCTCGCTGCGCAGGTGTTGGTAGTGCTGTCGTAAATCCACTATTTGCCTCGGACATGCAGTCACAAAATGAGAAAATGAAAAAGTTATACAGGCAACATCGTGTTGTCAAAACGTAATGCTGCTTCAACTTTGTAAAGGCGCCTCAATCAAGAAATCGTAGGCACAAGAAATCGTAGGCAACTTTTTAAAAGTTGCACTGATAGGGGACAATATAGTTATCGTATCTATTTGTCGTTTTTATCCTTTTTTTGCACGCGCAAAAAAGCCGGAATTTCCCAATCTGTATCCCGGTGCTGTGTGCTTTGATCCCGTCTGCGCGTAGGTCTCCGCCCTCTACTTTGCGGTGCCGGCTCTTGCTCTGCTGGTTGTTCAGCATCTGCTCTCCGTCCACGAGTTAGTGGGGTAGATCTACCAGATGAGACTCTACTACCACTCGATCGGGGTCTGCCTCGACCTGCGATACGTTCTTCGGGCAGTGCTGACGGCTGTCTCTGATAGGTATCGACATCATCATATCGCGCAGATGGATTTCCACTGCCTACTGTTTCGGGTCTCGATGTGTATCCGCTATCAGCATCAAACCCGGTTGCGATCACAGTGACAAGGACTTCGTCGTCGAGTTCCAATTCGTCTTTGTAAACGAGCCCAAAGATGATTTGTGCCTCGGGTGCAACATCCTTAATAACTTGCATAGCTTCATTAAGTTCATGCATCATGAAATCAGGAGGCGCGGTTATATTGACAATCATACCGACAGCCCCAGCAATGTTTGTTTGTTCAAGAAGCGGGGAACTAATGGCTTGTTCCGCAGCGATTGTCGCGCGACTATCGCCAGTAGCATGCCCCATACCCATCAATGCGCTCCCAGCCTCCCGCATGATGGATTCAACATCGGCGAAGTCAACATTAATTTCGCCCGATTCTGTGACGATGTCAGAAATACTCTTAACACCGTGGAGGAGCACTTCGTCTCCGATTCGGAATGCTTCTCGAATTGGCAGTTTCCTGTCCATAGTGTCAATAAGACGTTGGTTGGGAACGACAATTACGGAATCGGCTGCTTGGCGGAGTTCCTCAAGACCTGTTTCTGCGGTGGTAGCGCGGCGTTGTCCCTCAAAGTCAAAGGGCCGTGTCACGACGGCAATTGTAAGTGCACCGCGTTCTTTTGCTTGTGTAGCAATGAGAGGTGCTGCCCCGGTTCCAGTACCGCCACCCATACCTGCGGTAATGAAGACCATATTTGCATTTTCGACGATCGTCTGAAGTTGTTCTCTATCTTCTTCAGCTGCTTTTCTACCAATCTCAGGGTCAGCACCGGAGCCTAAGCCTTCGGTAGTATTAAGGCCGATCGAGATTTGTGAGGCGCCACGGCAGGTCAGCAGTGCCTGCTGATCGGTGTTGACAGCATAAAACTCTATGCCAGTGAGTCCAGCTTCAATCATACGTCTTACAGCATTTCCACCTGCGCCACCAACCCCTATGACTTTAATTTTCGCGCGTAAATTCTCAAATTCCTCTTGTTCAAATTCTATCATATTGGATTTCAGTTACTATAGCAAAGACGCAGCAACCTAATTCCTCCTATCATTGTAGCCTCAATCTCCAGACCGAGGTCCCTTGATAACGTTCGTTGATTCGCTTTTTCACATTAAATTATACGGTATTAGAAAGGTTAAGTCAAGTTGTCCTAAGAGCCTAACTTGAATCAGGCTCCACTCTATTAATTAATGAAGTCCAATTAGTATCCAAACCATTCTTTGATGCGTTGTAGGAATGCACTAACACCTCTATCCCCGTGACGTGAGTTGTGTTCTTGCTCTTCCCGCCGTAAGGATTCACCATAAAGTGCGAGTCCTATACTCGTAGCATACATCGGGTGATTTACTCGGTCAGTTAAACCTTGTAACCCGCGCGGATAACCGATCTGGACGCGCAGATGAAGCATAGTTTCAGTAAGTTCTTGAAGACCGTCCATAAGCGCGGTACCACCGGTGAGGACAAGCCCACCTGGAAGTGGAGTATCCCCTAACTCATAGCCAATTACCTCTAAGATCTCTGCCATACGGTACTCAATAATTTGGGCAAGTTCAACTCGGTCGATGAAACGTGGGGGGCTGGCATCACTCGTGACGGGGATAGATCTGACATCATCTAGATCTACTAAGTCTGTCCAAGCGCAACCGCGGTGAAGTTTTAGTTCTTCTGCTTCCGGAAGGGTGACTTTTAAGTATTGAGCAATGTCGTTGGTAACGTGCTGCCCTCCAACAGGGATTACTGCTGTATGTTGAATAGAATCCTCTTTATAGACGACGATTTCAGTTGTGCCGTCCCCGATGTCAACTAAGGCGATGCCAACTTCACGTTCATCCCTTGAAACGACTGCCTGTGTTGCAGCCAGAGGTGCAGCAACAAGTGTCTCGATTATAGGGACCCCCGCCTTTTCAATACTATTGAGTAGATTCTGAATAGCCGTTGTGCCACCTGTAATAATATAAGCATAAGCTTCAAGACGCGCACCCGACATCCCAATTGGTTCTCTGATACGGTCTTGGGCGTCAACAACAAAATTCTGTTGGATTACATGCAAGATCTCTCGATCAGCAGGAATAGAAATAGCCTTTGCGGCTATCATCGCACGGTCAACATCTTCCTGTGAAATTTCGGTATTCGCAACGGATACGACCCCATGCGACGTTTGCCCAATGATATGGTCACCGGAAATACCGACACAGACAGAGTCTATTTTCACGCCTGCCATTAACTCGGCATTAGAAATAGCTTTACGGATAGCTTCCGCTGTTTGATTAATGTCAACAACAACTCCTGCTCGAAGTCCTTCAGCCTCTGCATGCCCAACACCAATGATCCCTATTTTTTGCGTACTACCTTGCAGCGTGTTTCCAACAACTACCGAAATTTTGCTTGAACCGATATCAAGCCCTGCGATAATATTTTGTTTTGGCATTTAAATGTTTTCACCTCCTTTTCCCTTAAACATCTTCAACATGAAAAACGATAAACAGGGATCTTATTATACGTTTCATAAGACCTATCGGTATTCATAAAATAGTCCTTATTCGTTTTCTGCTAAACCCCCTAAGTACATAGTATCTTGGAATCTTGCATCAAGGTACGGCTGTACCTCCGCTGAGCTTTCCTGGATAAGTTTGCGTACTTCGGTTTTGCGATGTTTTAAAAACAGAGCGATGTGATGAAGCCCGAGTTCAATTGTATCTGCAGCAAGCCAAACGGACACAGGAAAAGCATCCAGTTGGAGTTTAATCTTTCGCGAATCACTCGCATCGATGCTCTCTATCTGCGTCGAAAGGTTCCGCTCTCGAAGCAAGGCAGTTTTTAAGACTTCCAACCCCAAGACAACTTCGGGCATCTTGATAGCAGTACCGACTTTTGGCATTTTATCAGTTTTTGCCTTGAGTACCACCATTTCTCTAAACTGCTCAGGTATGAGTGGACCGGTTTCTTGCCTATCTATATGTTTTAACACATGTCCTTCACTATCTACCAAGAAAAATGAGCCATTCTGGTCAACTGGGACATCAGTAGTGAAATCAGACCTCAGAATCGCAAAAGGTTCGCGCTCCGTAATTTCGATAGTCAACAGCCGTTTCATCACTTGTTTGGTAATGCGAGCATCTTTGATGTAACTCAGATTTTCCTTGAGATAATTAGCTGTTTGTTCTTCGGAATCGGTGACAATATTTTGCAATTGCTTACCTAAAGCGTCATAGATCTGTAAATCAGTATAGTGCATGTTTCCAGAAAGTTCAAGAGAAACATATTCAGCACTGAAAAAACTGAGGACCGCCTTGCCGATGAAGGACAAAGTAAGGACAATAGCAACGATAAAAACAGCTCTTCGTAACAGATAGGTCTTGGTGTCTGCACGTCTACCGAGTCGCTGTCGAGGCATTGAACTCTGTCGTGCATATCCACTATACTTCTTGTGCAAGAATGAAACCCTCCGTTTATCTTTACCTTCTCGATTCGGACGTACTTTGAAGGTTAAGAACCGCGCGTGTAAGAGAACTGTTTTGATTAATTCGATGCCTGAAGTCTATTTAAGAATTCGCGCCCTATCTTACTGATGTCCCCCGCTCCCAATGTAATGACAATATCCTCAGGTTGCGTTATTTCCATCAGGACATCCGTAATTTTATCCGTATCGGGAACATAAAGGACATGCCGATGCCCGTGTGCTTGTATTGATTGTGCGAGTTTTTCAGCGGTAACGTTTTCAATAGGTGCTTCGCCAGCACTATAAATTGAGGTGACAATAAGTACATCTGCTTGGTAAAAGGATCGAGAGAATTCATCTGCTAAATCTCTGACCCGCTGATATCGGTGTGGTTGGAAAACCGCGACGATACGTCGTTTGTAACCGTCGCGCGCCCCACTGAGTGCTGCTTTTAACTTCGCTGGGTTATGGGCATAATCGTCAACAACGATGATGTTATTGACTTCACCAAGCACTTCAAAACGGCGGTGTACACCTTGAAACGATTCAAGTTTCTCCCGAATGCTATCGAACGGAATATCAAGTTCAAGTCCGACAGCAATTGCTGCCAAGGAATTAGAAATATTATGGCGCCCCGGCATTTTGAGGTGAATTTCACCGTACAAGTGTCCATTTTTGCGGACTCGATAGCGTGATGTGGGCCCTTCTACAGTAATGCCTTCAGCCACTAAATCAGCTCTCGTCTCAAGGCCATAGGTAATATAACGCTTCTTAACCCGTGGAATGAACTTCTGGATATTCTCTGCATCTAAGCAGAGGACTGCTGCACCGTAGAACGGTACTTTATTAATGAATTTGAGAAAAGTTTCCCCAATTTCATCAACGCTATTATAATAATCCAAGTGGTCGGCATCAACGGATGTAACAACGGCAACAGTGGGATAGAACATCTCAATGGAACCGTAGGCTTCGTCGGCTTCAATTACCATAACATCACCTTCGCCACTTTGCGCGTGACTGCCGTTCATGAGTTTCCCACCTACAACAACCGTCGGATCAAGACTACTAAGGACTGTAGCCGTCATAGCAGTTGTGGTGGTTTTACCGTGCGTTCCGCTGACAGCAACGCTGTAGCGCATTCGGGTGATCTCATTCAACATCTCTGCTCCCCTCACTATAGGGATTTTCTGTGTCCCCGCAGCAAGGCGTTCGGGATTGTCAGTCGGAATAGCAGGAGAAATAACGACGACATCAGCACCTTGTATGTGCGATGCGGCATGTCCATAGTAGATGGTAGCCCCGCGAGCGCGCAAATGTTCTGTAGTGTATGATTCTTGGATATCTGAGCCTGTCACATGAAACCCAAGATCCAGCAGAATTTCCGTGATGCCACTTAAGCCTGCTCCACCAATACCAATGATATGGATATGTCGTGTTTTTCCAAACATGTTTTTAAATATTAGGTTTCTGCTCCGATTTTTCCGCCCCTTCCCAGTAACGGGTGGGGACCCCTGTCAAAATCGGGTTCTTGGTGAATGTAATACGTTAGCGTAATAAACGATTTATAGTAAAGTTAGGTTTCTGCTCCGTTTTTCCGATCTATAGACATAGCCCCGTACAATACGGCATTAGTACATGTAGGAAAGAATAGATTTAGCAATATTAGTGCTCGCGTTCGGTTTGCCAAGTGCTCGACTGGCGGATACCATCCGTTTATGTGTGTCCTGATCCAATAGTATATGGGTAAGGTTTTCAACAAGCATTTCTACTGTGAATTCACCTTGTTCCAGCACAACAGCGGCACCTTCTTCAGCGATACTGTATGCGTTTAACACCTGGTCATTTCCGGTTTGTGAAGGTAAAGGTATGAAAATTGCCGGAATACCACATGCAGTGACTTCAGCGACAGTCATTCCGCCTGCTCTGCACACCATAACATCTGTGATGCTATAGATTTCCTCAACAGTATCAAAAAATGGGCGCACGCAATGTAAGAATTCTTTATGTAGTACGAGTGTTTCTTCATACTCGGTTTCGACCGACGCAACCTCCGCCGCTCCAGTTTGATGGACGATCTGGACCTCGTCGGCAAATTCAACCAGGTGGGGAAGCGCATCTGTAACAGCTTTATTAATGGCTTGAGCACCCTGACTTCCACCCATTACAAAGATGGTTTTCCGGTCTGGAGACAACCCAAATTTCCTATAAGTTTCCTCACACCTCCGAAATGCCGTGATTGCGGGACGAATCGGGTTGCCCGTTACCTCTATATGCATAGTGTGTCGGAACGAATTGTTCTCGCGAGCCGACTCCATAGCGAGATAAGCGGCTTTCGCCCATCTTGCCAAAATGCTATTTGTTAAACCGACAGAAGCATTCTGTTCCTGAATCGCTATCGGAATCTTGCGAAGCAGCGCAGCTAAAAGCACCGGGCCTGAGACATATCCACCTGTTCCAATAACAACGTCTGGCTTCAGTTCGTTCATATATCGCAACGACTGCGTGAGTCCATGAAAAACTTTCCAGATAACTGGGAACCATTGTAAAGTTAAACGGCGTGGAAAACCTGCAACTGAAACAGGTCGAAACTGGAAACCGTGTTGCGGAACTAATGTTGATTCCAATCTCCCCGCACCCCCGATGAATACAATATCTACTGTAGCGTCCAAGCGTTGTAATGCCTCGGCAATACCAATCGCGGGATAAATATGTCCCCCTGTGCCTCCACCTGCGATAACAACTTTTCTATGTGTTTCTCTCTGTTCGGATGACATCATGTCGTGACTGTTGATTTCTGATAAATTTGTATCGCAGCGTTTAGAAGTACTCATAAGTAAATCCCACGAAAGATTCAATTTAGCGATCGATCTTATAAGATTGGTTAATTGCGTATCAGTCCGTACTCCGATTGATGTTCCGCGAAATATTCAGCAAGATGCCAACGCTCACTAAACTCAGAACGATTGATGAACCGCCATAACTGATGAATGGCAACGTAATCCCTTTAGTCGGTAGCAAGCCTGTTACAACACCAATGTTGATAAAAGCTTGTAAGCCGATCAGCGTTGTGAGTCCGATGGCAAGCAAAGATCCAAACAGATCATTGGCGTATCGGGCAATGTGGAGTCCGCGCCAGACAAATAACATGAAAATAACCGTTACAGTTGCGGTACCTACAAATCCGAATTCTTCTCCCAATATAGCGAAAATAAAATCTGTGTGTGGATAGGGAAGCCGTGAGATTTTCTGAAGGCTGCTGTCGATACCCATCCCAAGGAATCCACCACCTTCAAGGGCATCCAGTGAACGTGTTAGATGATAGTTCGCTGCATCCGGTGATTTCAACATCGCCAAATAGTCCATGATTCGTTTCAACCTATACGTATCCCGAATTACGAGTAAACTGAGAAGCCCACCCCCTGCGCCAGCAAGCATCAATACATGCCATATACGTATCCCCCCGATAAATAGGACGATGCAGACAGTTACCGCCAATAAGAACGCTGAACCGAAATCTGGTTGACTCACCACGAGGCCGAAAGCGACAGCTAAGATTAGCAGATTCGGCAGCACCCCGTTAAAGAAACTCTTGACGCGTTCTGGGTTACGGCTTATAAAATTCGCTACATGCATCACCAATGCGATCTTGGCAAATTCGACAGGCTGAAAATTGATAGGTAACCCTATATTAATCCAGCGTTTAAATCTGCCGCCTTCCGCGCCTTGCACGCTTGCACCTAAACTCGGCACAAAAACCAATAACAACCCTACGAATGATAGTATCAAAAGGAGGTTGGCGTACTTTGCATAGAATCTATAAGGTAGATAGGAAGTCATGTACATACCAACTAAACCGATCGTACACGCGATGATGTGGGTTTGTAAGTAACGGTAACTATAACCGTCATAATGCCTCGAAGAAAGTAGATGGCTTGAACTGTATACCATCAAAATGCCTATAGCAATGAGGCAGATCGTAAACGCTATTAACGCTTTATCCATTCGCCCAGGTTTTTGTCCAGATAATGTTTCGGGTACCGGTTCTTGTGGTTCTTTGGCAGCGAAATAAGAACGCGTGTTTGTCCACCAACGTTCAGATTTTGGTTTGGATTTGAAATTCCATTTGCTACGAGGAGAGTTTTGGTAGTTACGTAGCATCATGGTGATTCCCTTTCTGTGTTATTTTGATCCTAAAAACTAAGTCTGTCTATATTTTTACTGGAGCGGTTGAAGCGCATTAACGGCTGCTTTAAAGTCGGTACCGCGCGCCTTATAGTCAGTGTACATATCAAAACTTGCATTTGCAGGTGACAATAGGACGACATCCGCAGGGGATGCACATTTGTAAGCAATCTGTACTGCCTCAACCATCGTTTTTGCCTTGACGATGTCTGTTGTATTCGCGAGTGTTTTTTCAATTTGTTGGGTGTACTCACCAAGCATAACAGCGACTTTAACCTTCGCCCGAACTATTTCACGCAGCGGTGCATAGTCATTCCCTTTGTCATATCCTCCCATAATCAGAACAATTTGAGTGTCCTCTATTGATTCAAGGGCTGCTCTGACTGCGGCGACATTTGTTGCCTTTGAATCATCAATAAATTCAACACCCGTTAAAGTTCGCACCAGTTCAAACGCATGAGATAAAGCCGGATGTGACAGGTCAAACTGTTGAAGTGCAGTCTGAATTTGTGTCTCTGTTACATCAAAAACTAACGCTACAGCAATAGCGGCGAGAACGTTCTGTACGTTGTGTCTCCCGCGAAGTGGAATATCTGCAATATCACAGATTTTCTTACGAGTGCCGTTCCATTGTGCAAAAAGTCCTGAACCTTCTCTAAATACGCCCGAAACTGACGCATCTTCAGGAACGCCTTTGTCGGTAAAATCAATCACTTTCGCCGCCGTTGATACAGCGAAATCCTTGACGGAAGCATCCGCGCCGTTAAGGATTATCCAGTCGGCAATCGTCTGGTTATGAGAAATCTTCTGTTTTGCTGCTCGATAGGCGGACATCGTTCCATGTCGGTCCAAGTGATCACGTGATAAGTTAAGGACAACGCTAACCCTCGGATGAAAGGTGACAGTGCTTTCCAACTGAAAACTGCTTGCCTCAACAACAACCATATCTTGGCTTGTAAGATTTTGAACTTCCGCTGCTAATGGCACGCCAATGTTCCCTGCGACACAAACTTTTGGAAATTTGCCACTTGCCTTTAGCATTGCTGCTGTGAGTAGTGTTGTCGTTGATTTACCTTTTGTGCCAGTGATAGCAACAATTGGTGCGGGACATATACTCGCTGCGACCTCTAATTCCGCGAGGATCGGGAGTTTACGCGCCCGTGCCTCGCACAGAATTGGGATGTCAAGGGGGACGCCCGGTGAAACGACGATAAAATCCGCACCTTCGATACATTCTGCTGGATGTCCCTCCAAAAACTTTTTGTAGTCTGGTTTGGAAGCATCTTCAAGCGCAGCGATTTCCGTTGACAACGCGTCCGCAGACCGTGTGTCAGTAACCGTGACAATGGTCCCGAATGACCGTAGCAATTTTGCTGCAGCGATCCCACTTCGGTTTACGCCAAAGACAGTCGCACATTTTCCTTGTAATTGCACTAAAAGCCCCCAACACTCGGTGCGAAACTCTACCTATCGAAGTTTCAACGTACTTAAGGCTACCAAGACCAAGATAAGTCCGACAATCCAAAACCTGATAACGACTTTAGATTCTTTCCAACCCGAAAGCAGGAAGTGATAATGAATTGGCGACATCTTAAATACGCGTTTACCAAAAGTTCGGTATGACCAGACTTGGATAATAACCGATAATGTCTCAGCGACGAAAATTGCGCCGACGACCAGGAGTAGAAATTCCTGTTTTATAAGCACTGCTACTGTTCCGAGCGTCGCGCCGAGTGCCAAGGATCCAGTATCGCCCATAAAGACCTGTGCAGGGTGCCCGTTATACCATAAAAACCCCAAGCCTGCCCCGACCAATGCTGCACAGAAAATCGCTGTAACTTCGCCTCCCACTGGCAGGTGAAAGATATTTAGGTACGCTGCAATCTCGTTGTGGCTTGTCATGTACCCGACTATCCCCAAAGTTCCAGCAACGAATAGTGTACATCCGATCGCTAAACCGTCCATTCCGTCTGTAAGATTAACAGCGTTAGAAGCTCCAACGATGACCAAAGTCGCGAAAGGGATAAAGAATATACCTAAGTCCGGTTGGGCATCTTTAAAAAAAGGGAGGATCAGGGATGTTCGTGTCGCCAGGTTGTCAGTTTGCGCGGGTCCCCACTGGTAAAGATATCCGGCAATTGCCAACGCACCGACCGTTTGAAGCGCGATCTTATGCCATCCGCGAAGCCCCAAGGATTGTTGTTTGATTAATTTGCTGTAATCATCAAGAAATCCGAGTCCACCGAACCAGAGCATCGTCAAAATCATTAGGTAAATATAGGGTTGATCTAAACGCGACCAGAATACCACCGATATCAGAACTGACACAATGATGAGAACGCCGCCCATTGTGGGGATTCCGGCTTTGTTCTGATTTTCGGTATTCTGTTGGGCTTCTGCTACTTCTTCCTGAATATGTTCCCCGATCCGCAACTGCTTCAATTTCTCTATCATAAAAGGTCCCAAAACAAGGGAAATAAGGAGGGCAGTCGCAGTCGCGTAAATCGCGCGAAAACTAATATAACGAAAGATATTGAACGGTGAAAAGACTTCAGTCAGATTCTCAAAAAAGAGATGATAAAACATTTCTTGTGTAGTTTTTAGTTGACTCGCATCTCACTTAAGGTCGCTTCGGTGCGTTTGCCAGGCTTGGATCAGAGAGGTTTTGGAATTTTGCCAAGGAACACCGCTACAAGGTTTTACGCTGTGGTTCCAAGTTTTCCATCGCTCTTCAATTTGGCGAGACTCGCATCTGCTTGACTTAAGAGGTTGGTCGTATAAGTATAGGTTAGTGAATTCTTTTCCGCATGCACTGTAAGTGCTAAATCAATAAGTTCGGATACAAGTTTCGGAAACTCAATGCCCTGATGTACCCACAAGTAATAACTATACGAACCGGGAATGGTATTAATTTCATTTACGTAGACGTTTTGATCAACATCTACGAGGAAGTCGATACGCGCAACACCGGCACAATCTAAAACCTGAAAAGTACGGGTGGCAAGTCCTTGTATATGTAACGATAGTTTTTCCGAAATGGGTGCAGGAATTTTTCGATCCGCACCTGCCATTCCCGAAGATTCTTCTTCTTGATGGATATATTTATCATCAAAACTGAGGAAATTCGCCTGCGTTATGGGTTGCTCGCATACAGAGGGCGTCGGTTCTTCTGTCCCCATTACAGCACAATTGATTTCAACCGGATCCTCAACGGCTTTTTCAACGAGTATTCTACGCGAGTAGTGTCCCGCCACTCCGACAGCACTGACGAGTTCCGTCTGGTTTTTGACATGGCTAACACCAATACTTGACCCGCCCATGGCAGGTTTCACAAAAAGTGGATAGGTAAGTGTTGTCTCTACATCTTTGATAATTTCATCACATTGTGTTTCCCACGCATGTTGCGTCCACCATAAATATGGGAGTATTGGCAATTCATTTTCGTTGAGAACCGCCTTCATCATAATTTTATCCATACCGACAGCGGAACCGACAACACCCGCACCAACGTAAGGCAGGTTCATGAGCTCTAACAACCCTTGAAGCGTTCCATCTTCACCATGCATGCCGTGTATTGCTGGAAAAACGACATCTATCGGAAGGACAGTTCTTTTCTGAACCTTCTGACCGAGCCAATGTTTGGCATTAATAACAAATTTCGGTTCAGGATGGAACTCGACAGCAACTTTGTCGAAATCCGAAGCGTGTGGGAGTGTCCCGTTAGTAAAGGTAGATAAATCGCGCAGCGCATCACCGGTTAGCCATTCACCGGTCTTCGTAACGTAAATAGGGACAACATGATGGTTTTCTTGTAAGGCGAGGCAGACCTGATGCGCGGTTACGATTGAGACTTCATGTTCAGGTGTGCATCCACCAAAGATAAGAGCTACATTGTGTTTTGACATTTTTTTTGCCTTTGTACTGATTGCCTAACAGGTCTGTTAGGAACACTTCGACTGTATATTTGTAGGGTAGGTTCGGAAATTGATATTACGAGGCGACTTTCTCTTCGTTATAGTTGTCAGGGAGATCGTTCTCAAAGAGAACAACATCTCCAGCTGTCACTTGTGTGGCTAAATGTTGTTTGACTTCTTCCAAGTTGAGGGCGACGATAATTTGCTGACTGGGATATTCCGCAGCCTTCAAGCCATCCAAAATCGGGATGGTTCGCGTAGGTCCCACTAAAATAACCAAATCACAGACATTGGCAGCTTGTTCTCCGAACCGTTTATTCTCTTCGTATTCTCTTTCACCGAGTTCTACCATACCGGGTGTCACCAACACTTTTTTGCCATCTCCAATTTCGGTGAGTACCTCAAGTGCCGCTTTCGCGCCGACAGGGTTCGCGTTGAAACTGTCATCAATAATAGTTACATCGCCTACACTGGTTGTCAATTGTAACCGATGCGGGACGGGTTCAACATTGGTGATCGCTTCCCGAATTTCTTCAACCGTCATCCCACATTCTATGGCAACTGCCATAGCGGCGAGGATGTTGGATACATTGTGCTGCCCCAAAAGTTGGGTCTGAATCTCTGCCTCGGCAATATCTGCTGTGTCTACACCTACATGTGCTGTGAATGCAAGCCCTTCGGTGGTATGTCGAATATTTGTGGCAGTTAAGTTGACCTTATCAGAAACCGAAGTTACGGGAAACGGTTCCGTAGCATAGCGGCGTACTGGACTCCCATCTTGCTCACGTTTATCGGCGAGTTCGGCGCAAATTTCGTTGTCGCAATTGAAGACAGCAAGACCATCCGATGGTAGCGACTCAATCAGTTCATATTTCCCTTTCGCGATATTCTCTATGCTCTTAAATCGTTCTAAGTGTTGGGGACCGACGGCCGTGAGAACGCCGATTTCAGGGGACGCTAAATTACACAATTCGCGGATGTCCCCGCGTTTGTAGGCACCCATTTCAACGATAAATATCTCGTGGTCCGGGGCGAGATCACCGCGGATCACCTTGCAGATACCCATCGGTGTATTATAACTGTCCGGTGTCATCAAGGTATTAAATTTCTGAGATAAAATTTGATGCAAAATATATTTTGTGCTCGTTTTGCCATAACTTCCGGTAATACCGATGACTCTGGGTTGAAGTGCCTTGATTCGCTTTCTTGCAGAAAGAAGATACGCGCCATTTATCGTCCGCTCCAGAGGATAAATGAGTAGGTTGGCAACAGTTAAATTAATGACGGTTACTTCACTAAAAAGGAAAATAGCAATTCCCCACGGGCTGCCTTCGGCGATTCGCATAAGTGTTGCCGCAAGACCGACAAGCAGACAAATCGAAAGTCCAAACACCCGTTTTGCGCGTGCTGTATAGACGAGCGGTTTTTTCGCTTTGATCTTTTTCCGTCGTGTACTTACATAGACTTGAAATCCACCCCACGCAAGACAGAGGGCAGGGAAAAGCCACGTGTTGTGATACTGTGGATAGAACGCTGCGAGGACAAGAAAACCGCCTACGATCAAGATCTCTTTGATTTCAAAACAGTTCTTCAGGTGCTGACGCATCCACTGCAAGTATCTGCCCGTCTTATAGCCATCAAGTTGCAGTATATGAAGTCCGCCTGTTGTTCTGACGACTGCCCTTACGAAACAAGCTAACGTTACGCAGTAGAAAAGTACAGTACTTATCCTTTCTAAAATCATTTTTGCTCTTTCCTTCTGTCGCCATTGTATCTGCGCGAGTCTTACGCGTTTGCGATTTTTAAAAAACTCGCGACAATTCGGCAAAACTGCGGAAATTTATCAAGGTAGGAAAAATGTCCTGCTTCCTTGAGGACGACCAACCCTGCGTCAGGTATCTCTTTCTCCATGATTTCTCCGAAGTATACAGGCGTATCCTTATCGTTTTCACCCCAGATCAACAGCGTTGATGCGGATATCCGCGGTAATAGAGAACGTAGATCCTGATTTACGACCTTAACAAGCGTGGCTCGCATCTCTCCAGCATCCTGATAGTCTTTAGAACCGACGCGCGCAGACATTGCGTTGGCAAGGTGCACGCCAAATTTTCCACATCGGCGGATCAATTTGCCGACTTTTGCTATACCGACCCGAAAATAGTATTTTGCAGTGCGTTGGGGTCGAATTCCAGCACTATCAACCAAAATAAGTTTATCAACTTTTTCAGGATGCTCGGCTGAAAGAATGATTGAAATCCTACCACCAAAGGAGTGACCGATGAGGTGTGCTTTTGGAATACAAAATTTTTCCAGAAATGCTGTGACAAACTGCGCGTAGTCGGATGAATCCCATGCTATAGGTGGTGCCTGACTCTTACCGAACCCGGGCAAATCAAGGGCATAAACTTTATGGGATTGGGCAAGCCATTCAAAAACGGGTTGAAAAGTTGCAGCTTCACAACCCCAACCGTGCAGCAGAAGTACCACGTCGCCTTCCCCTGCCACCTGATATGAGACGTTGAGGTTGTTAATTTCTGTACTTGGCATCTATGAACATTTCGCTTTAAAAAACCTCTAAAGAGATTCTAAAACATTTGAAGCGATAACTCTATCATCAAAGGGAAATCTTTTCGCATCAATTTCTTGATAATCCTCATGCCCTTTACCTGCAATTACGACTACATCCCC
Source organism: Candidatus Poribacteria bacterium (assembly GCA_003635255.1). Classification (GTDB taxonomy): domain Bacteria; phylum Poribacteria; class WGA-4E; order WGA-4E; family WGA-3G; genus WGA-3G. The sequence continues at coordinate 26,769 of PYJC01000094.1, forward strand.
AGATTTTGCTGTAGTAATTGCGTGATGGATTGCGTTTCGTCTGTCTGAAATACACACATATTTGGTGTCATGTGGCAAATTCGACACAATCTGTGCAATAATTACATCAGGGTTTTCAGTCCGTGGATTATCGGACGTAATTACGCTGTAATCCGCGATTTGAGCAGAAATATTTCCCATTTTAGGACGTTTTCCGTTATCTCGGTCACCGCCACATCCGAAAACACAAATCAGTTCGCGTTCCGTAATACGTTTCGCTGCGGTTAGTACATTTTCTAACCCGTCAGGTGTATGCGCATAATCAACAATAACAGCAAAGTCCTGCCCTCGATCAATAAGTTCAAATCGTCCGGGAACTACAGTGTTAGCGAGTCCTGTCTGGATTGCTGAGACTGGACAACGATAGCAGATACCAACAGCAATCGCAGCGAGTGCATTATAAAGGTTATATTGTCCAAGTAATCGTAATTTAGCACGGAACCGCTTTTCTGTCGTAACCGCTGTAAATGCTAATTGGTTGAGGGAAGATGCTATATCTTCGGCATATAGGTCAGCTGTGTTGCTAAGTCCATACGTTAGAAGTCGTGCGTCTGGACAAACTTGGACAATACGTTCTGACACAGGCGAATCACTATTTAAGACTGCGAACCCATCTTCGCCGAGTTGCTCAAATAGCATGAGTTTCGCCTTCAAGTATTCCTCCATTGTCTGATGGTAATCAAGATGGTCTTGGGTGAGATTGGTAAAGACTGCGGTATCAAAGGCGAGTCCTGCCAACCGCTGTAGTGCGAGTCCTTGGGAGGATGTCTCCATCGTAACGTATTCGACGCCCTCCTCGGTGAATTGTTTGAAGAGTGCATGGAGAGCGAAAGCGTCGGGGGTTGTCAGAGCAGCTGGAAGCGTTTTCTCTTCACCTTGAGCGTTTGTATACTGGTGTCCAACTGTCCCAATGAGTGCGGTCTTTTGTCCGCTTGATTTAAGTATCGTATGTATGAGATGTGCGGTTGATGTTTTACCGTTGGTGCCAGTAATACCGATGAGTTTGAGGTGTTTCGCAGGATTGCCGTGCCAATTAGCGGCGAGCAAGGATATAGCGCGCCGTCCGTTAGGAACTTGCACATAGGTTGCCGGCACTGTTGATATTCCTAATGCCGTTCTTGGCTTTTCGCCAATGATGGCGACTGCTCCCTTTTCAAGCGCGTCAGGAATAAAAATATGACTGTCTACACTAATCCCTTGGTAGCAGACAAAAACGTTCCCTTGCTTGACTTGCCGATTGTCGGTGGCGATACCGGTAATATCAATATCAGATGTTCCAGTAGTTACAATAGGGTTTAGACCGTGGAGCAGTTCGCGAAACCTCACAATCCCTCTCCTTTTGCAGTAAGGCGTTGCCTCGGTGTTTGCTCTGTTGCAACAGGTGCGAGTTCAGAGGCTTTTTCGGGTTGGGGTCCGAAAAATTCGGTCTGCTTTAAGTATTGCATCGTTTGGGTGGCAACTTTTTGAAAAACCGGTCCAGCGATTTGTCCACTGAAACGTGCGCCTGTTGGTTCATCAAGCATAACGATTATTGACACCATGGGGTTCTCCGCGGGTAGGAATCCCATAAAGGACATGATCTCTCTTCCAGCGTACCCTTTACCATTTGGTTCAGCTTTTTGGGCTGTTCCTGTTTTTCCAGCCACACGATACCCTTCAACACGTGCCCGTCGTCCGCTCCCGCCTTCAACAACGCCAACAAGCATATCTGTCATCTGTTTCGCTACGTGCGGATCGAGGACTTGTTCAACTTTGATGGGGTAGATTTTTTTAATGACTTTCCCGCTATTGTCTCGAATTTCTCGCGTAATATGTGGCAGAAGGAGTTTTCCATCATTCGCAATAACGTTTAAGGCGTTTACCATCTGAAGGGGTGTTACCATAATCCCTTGACCAAAAGGCACAGCACCGAGAGAGTGCGTATCCCAATGCTTGACCGCATAAAGACTGCCACTGTGTTCATAGGGTAGATCCACACCCGTTGGTTTCCCAAAACCGTATTTCTCAATATAAGTCCTAAAGTCCTCATGTCCCAGTTGCTTTACAACTTTAATCATGCCGATATTGCTGGATTTTTGAATCACTTGCTCGAGTGTCAGCCATCCCTTTGCCGAAACGTCTCGGATAACTCTGCCATTCGAGAGCCGATAGCGACCATTCTCGCAAAAAACCGTTGACTGAGGGGTCATGACGCCTTCGTTGAGTACAGCAGAAGATGCAATAATTTTAAAAATTGAACCTGGCTCATATGCGAACCAAACACCAAAATTTCTTTTTGCTTCCTCATTTTCAAGGGCATAGGCGTTCAAATCGTACGTAGGGTAACTGGCAAGTGCCAATATTTCCGCTGTTTGTGATGCCATGACAATCACCGTACCCCGTGGAGCGTTCCACTGTTTACAAGCCTCTGCCAATTCTTTTTCGGCAATATACTGGAGGTATTCGTCAAGCGTTAAGACAATGCTATATCCGTAATCATCAGTGGATTTGCCATCAGAGAGTAGATTTATCGGCTCCTCTTGAGCGGCATTTGCGCGCTGCGCGGCTTGGCGTTCCTTCGCACTCAAAAGGTAATTGTTGTACTGATACTCAATCCCTTCACCCATATTTTGATCGTTTATATGCCCAATGACTTGGGATGCCAGGGATCCTTTTGGATATATCCGTTTTTGTTCTACCTCGTGCTTTAGGCCACGAACTTCTCTCTCAACGGAACGAATCTCATCAAGGAGTTTATAATCCAAGTCCTTCTTGAGCCATACAAACTGTTTGTCCTTACGGCGGAGTTGTGTAATTAACTCAGACTCAGCAATATTTAAAATCGGTGCTAATTTTTGAGCAACTTTTATCGGGTCAGTCTTCATGTATTTTGGATCGGCATAGACAGAAAGACTGTGGCGGCTCAAGGCTAAAATATTTCCGTGCCTATCCAAGATTTTACCGCGCTTTATCGTAGCTGTGCGAGGGGAACGCCAAGTGGGTTGGCTTCCTTCTTGATGTCCGGTATTGTTACCGATCTGCACCTTGAACAACTTACCCACTAACAATAGAAAGCCTGCTTGTAGCACAATAAGCACGAAAACGAGGCGACGAATGGATAAATGCGAATTGTTTTTCATGGTTTTCCTATAAATAAAATTAAAATGAATCCAAATGCCTTCCAAAAAGGCGAAACAATACCCGTAAAAACGTAACTATTTGTCCCAGACTATCTGTGAAGTTTGCGTCGGTTCAACCATTTCAAGTTCAACTGCGATTTGCCGAACCCTTTGAACGTTGGTTAGCGTTGACTCCTCCAATTCGAGTTGATGAATTTCATCCTGAACAGTGTGCTTTTGTCTTTCGTAGACGGGCTGCCGCTGTAAAGCAACCTTTTTCGCGTAAGATGAGAACCAGATGCTTCCAGCAAAGGTACAAAATGATAATCCTAAAACAATATAAGCCAACGGAAACCTCTTCTTTGGTTGAGGTTCCTCTACCTTCGTAATACGTGCTGAATAGAGATCTGATGTCTGCATTTTATTAAACCTTCTCACCGATTTTAGGGAACGGAGTTTCCCAACTTCGGTTTCCGATGCCACTCTACAACTGTTTTCCGAGTATCTTATTAGTCATAAAAACCCTTTACTTTCTAAACGTTGAAGATCTTATTTAAGATACAATTTTTCGTAGAATTCAGGGACTACAATTTACGAGCGGCACGCAGTTTAGCACTTCTCGCTCGCGGGTTCTGTTGAATTTCAGTGTCACTCGGTAACACCGGACGCTTTGTAATAATTTCTAACGATGGACTGTGTTCGCAAATACAGATAGGCGTTTTAGGTGGACAGATGCATGTCCTGGCGCAGGTTTGAAAGCGATGCTTGACTATTCTATCCTCAAGTGAGTGGAACGTGATAACACATAGGCAGCTTCTCGGTTTCAAAAGTGAGATCGCAACGTCTAAACCTGCAACGAGGTTTTCCAACTCAGCGTTGACGTGAATCCGTAGTGCCTGAAACACACGCGTCGCTGGATGAGTTTTGGATGCCTTTCGGGGGACAACCTGCTTGACAATTTCTACAAGCTGCGCCGTTGTTTTTATCGGTCCTTGTTGTCTCGCTTGATCAACCCGACCAGCAATCTGTTTAGCGAATCGTTCCTCACCGTATCGCCTAAAAATATCTGTGAGGACATCCACGGTGCTATCGTTGACAACTTTCATAGCCGTAAGCGCAGTCTCCGCAGCACTACCCAATTCGGGCTCTACATTCATGCGCATATCCAGAGGACCCGTGTGGTTAAAGCTAAACCCCCGGTGTGGCGTATCCAGTTGTAGGGATGACACCCCCAAGTCCAACAGGATACCATCTACAGCATGAACTGAGTGTCTTTCGAGTAGGACATCCATCTCAGCAAAGTTGCCGTTTATAAGGGCGTACCGTCCCTCAAAACTGTGTAACCTATCTTTCGCAATAGCAAGCGCATCAACATCTAAATCAATTCCAATCACACGCCCGTCCGGTGCGGAGTTTTCTAAGATGGCGGCACTATGTCCACCTAATCCCACGGTACCATCTATATAAACACCATTCGGCTTCGGTTTGAGAAAGTCAATCACCTCGTGACATAAAACTGGTATATGGTGCATATCTATAGCAATCCTCAATATGACTTTCTCAATATTAAGGTAACCCTTAGCAAGAAACATGCCAATTATACCTGAGTGAGCCATCAACTTCAAATATCTATCCGATTTTGATAGATAGCCGTTACAAGTTCCATCGTTTTGACGGCATCTGCGAAACAGGTTAAGGGCTGCTCGTCGTGTTGAATACAATCGACAAAATGCCGACTCTCCCCATAAAATCCGTAAATTCTGTGTTGCTGATCAGAATCTGCCGCTTCCTCAGGGGTAATTTCGGTTGTACCTTCAGGTGTGTGAATCACAGCGCGTCCGCCTGCATCGGGATTGATATAGGCAGAAATCTCTCGTGCATGCATTTCAAACGTATGGATGCGTCCACCAACCGCCCAATTCGTGCAAAGATACCCAGAAGCACCACTTGTAAATTTGACGAGCGCGTTGAAGCTGTTCTCACGCTCGGAATAGAAACTATTGATGTCGCTGGCAACGGCTTTCACTTCACCACCGCCAAGCCATCGGAGCGCATCTACGGCATGAATCGCGTCACAAGTCAAAACATCTATCACACCATCGTAATAGAGCGCGTTCGGCGTGTTCTTATGGAAGGTTGACATGCATTGGATAATCGGTCCGCGTTCTTCAACGATTGCCTTAACCGTTCGCAAAAGTGGAATAAACCGGCGATTAAAACCGGTCATCGTTTTACAACCGTTCTTTTCCGCGGCTAATGCCATCTCCTTAGTTTGATGGAGCGTAACACCCGGTGGTTTCTCAATAAAGACATGATGACCCTGCGAAAGGCAGTGGATAGCAAGTGGAAATAGATGTTGCGGCGGCATTAAAATATATACAGCATCTGGGGACGTTTTTTCAAGCATCTCCCGATAATCAGTGAACGTTTGATCAATCTCAAACCTTTCTGCTGTTGCCTGAAGTTTCGACGGGACCAGATCACACAGCCCAACAAGATGGACATCTTCACACTCTCTGAGCGATGGGTAATGAACGCCGTTTGCCATCCCACCCGCTCCGATTAGAGCGATATTGACTTTTTTCATCTGGGATTCTCCTCGTAAATGTTTTCTTGCATATTAGTAGGAGAACGTGTTAAAATGCAAGCAACTTCTAAACATGCAAGGAGAATTGAAAATAAATTTGACTTTTTTTAGAAGTGTGGTACAATTCTGATATTGGTGGAGTAGGTCTATTGATCTTTAGAGAGTGCTGACTCTATTCACCAGAGGATCACCGAGTCCTCAAAAAATGAGGGATGCGTTGATAACGCCTTGAGAGTACCGACTCTACCTCAAGAGTGATTAAGAGGGGGAAACAATTATCCCCCTCTTATATCTCGTATTCCGCATTGGTGGAGTAGGTCTATTGATCTTTAGAGAGTGCCGACTCTATTCACCAGAGGATCACCGAGTCCTCAAAAAATGAGGGATGCGTTGATAACGCCTTGAGAGTACCGACTCTACCTCCACTACTTGTCAGTGAA
>PYJC01000095.1 GCA_003635255.1 Candidatus Poribacteria bacterium
GTGTCCTTGGGAGAACGGGTATGCTGAAAGACTCATCCGCACCCTCAAGGAGGAAGAAGTTTACCTCAACGACTATCAGGACATCCATGAAGCGAGAGATCGCATTGGGCATTTTATCACACAAGTGTATCACCAGAAACGTCCTCACTCGGCGTTAGGGTATTTGACTCCTGCCGAATTTGAGAGACAAAACTTATCTTAACTTTGCTAATTTTGTGGTCTGAATAAGCGATGGCACTTCAAGAATTGAATCACCCAATTTCTCTCGCTTTTGGAATCATTATTCACCACTTTAACGGTCAGACTGTCCCGGAAACAGAGATAGAGACAAGGATAAGGACAGAGATAGAAAAATATCGGGGTGAACTTTCACAATACGAGAACGAGAACGTTGTTCCTCACACATTACGTTTCTTAAATCACTTCGGTTTTGCTGAGAAAACCGGGCGCAGTGATTGGCGTATCAAATCAGTTGAAAAGATGTGCAAGTGGTTACGTGACTTGGACGACAATCTCAAATAGAGGACGAAGGCGTAAAGTTCTGAAATGAGAGGAAATGCTCCTCCAACTACAAAAGGATTTCAAATGAATGAAGTAGCAGAACAGGAGGTAGTAAAATAGGAAAAAGAAGTTAATGCTTTATGTCTTATTCATCTCCATTTCAGATACCTATTTACTTTGAGTTCTTGGCTCTTATTCGCCATAAGTTCTATTGAAAAACATCATTATTGGTAACCTACCAAGCCATGGCAGATTTCTGATCTTCAACTTGTTGCCACAATTCCTCAACCGTTTGTTGCCAAGACTGATTAATTGATCCTTCAGGTTGAAGATCTCCTGGTATTAGAAAACTTTCCCATTGATTTTTAAGGTTGTTAGCAAAATCTGCGTCATCATACTCCAAACCGAGAATCCATTGTTGGATGATTTGACCACAGCGAACTGCCTTAGTCCTATCTTGATTTCGCATTGTCCAACTACGTTTTCCTGTACGGGCACTTATACTTGGAACTAATAAAAAATATTTCCATGGTGCTTGTTGAAGTTGCCATTCTAGCTGATTAAGGTATTTTAAGGCAAATCTTACAGTCTCTGTCGTAGGATTTTCCTGATCATGCAGCCTTTTATTGAGTAACTCCCGTGCTATTTCTGCTAACATCTGTTGTCCAATGGGCCAAAACAGCAAATGATCTGTTCCGTCTTTGTTCTTTCTATCGGTAATTTCATGAAAACGCATTTTGGTTGGATCGCTCTGAAGAACCGGGAGTTCAGCAAGTAGACCATCCCAGTAGATTTCTAACTCGTCATAGAGGCTATCGATATATTCTTCTGAAGAAGGTCGAAATTGTATAAATTTCTTTAAATCTTCGCCTTCTTCGTTGTCAGGGCCCCATCCGTGAGTAATTCTTTTGGATGAACTCAATAGGGCAATGTTCATTTCATATAGAGTCTCAATGCTGGTAAAATAGGAGTCTCCAGTTTTAAGGTTTTGCCCTTTATCAGTTTTAATCCTTGTTGATTTCATTTGTCTACGGGCATCTGATTGAAAGAAAGGATGATCTGTGATTAGTCGTCGTGTGATAATTGCAAAAGTATCATCTTCGTCCATGATGATGTTCGTTGACTTGCCCGTTGGCTTGGCGTAACGATTGAGATAGGAAAAGAGTCTGCGATATTTTTTCATGAAAACATCATTAGAGTCTTTTTCATTAGGTACAACGACAATGACAGAAAATTCGTCGTCTTCAAAGCCTTTTGGTGCTCCATCTGACAAGGGGTCATTTCGATCAAGAAGAGTCTTGATTGCTGAAAGGCGGTGTTGTCCATCTAAGGCGTAATATTTCTCTGTTCCGTCAAACTGTAATACACCGAATGCTTCATCAAATCGACGGTCATTGTGGATAAGCGTGAAACGTGGATCTGCTGTAACCTCAACAGGTTCAAATTTTGGGTTTCCTTCAAGAGCCGCAATAACTATTGAGGAAAAAAAACGGTGAGGTTGACGTTTTAAATAGACTACGATTTCCTTCTTGACTCTACTTTTATTTAATTCTCGCTGAATTGCTCTGTCAAGAGTAATATCGTCATGTATTGCAGAAGCATACATTACATTTTGGCTTAATTCACGCGCTGTCATTTTGACAACATAATAATTCCATGTACCCATTCGTGAACGTAAAGCTGGATAAATACTCATAAGCGTTCCCTTCATCTCATTTAGTTGTTTTTGACTCTAATTCCTATCATTAGCAGCGAAATCGCAGTCTCGAAAATCAATATTAGTTTGCACCTTTACGGGCGTTGCATTGCCTGCAAAGTGTTTGAGCGTTATCAATAGTTGTGTGTCCACCTCTACTATAAGGGGTAATATGATCGGCCTCCATTTCATTAAACTCAACTCGATTATTGCACATCTTGCAAGTTTCATTATCGCGTCTCCAGATTACAATCCGTTCATCACGAGTAAATGTGCGTTGAGAGTCTTTTGGTACTAACCCTTGGGTTTCCTTGATAAAGCGTCTCTTGTACACTTCATGTCTCTTTTCTATATTTGGTTTTGTCCCTCCAGAACGAATAAAAGCCTCAATATAATCATACAAATCTTTGTCCCAATAACCGTTACCTGTGGCGAGCAATTCACTAGGATCTGATATAACTGATCTCCTCTCTTCTTCAAAGGTAATGTAAAAAATGGCGAAATCTACCTCACGATTTTGGATAATATAGGATTTATCCATTTCTGAAATTAGCAAGTACAAATCCACAAAACCCCACTTAACGTCCATTTCCGGAGGACGATTTTCCAAAACTTTTTCCATATATCTCAAATGCTGTTGAACTTTCTTCGCTACAGATCCATTATGGTCAAAATTCTGATTGTCCATGTACATTTTTCGCAGACTTGGTGCTTTAACATCTGTTGGTCCTTGTGCTATTTCCAAACATGTTACCACCGCAGCTAGGTCATGCCATCCAAATCTCTTTTCTGAGAGGAAGGTTAACGGAAAAACACGATAGTTCTCTCCTAAGTCCGCTATGAAATCTCGCATTTTGCCTGGCATAGCGTTCCGTTTTTCTACAGGATTCAAAGTGATTCCCTCTTGCAATCTTAGGAAGAGATCTCGTATATCTAAGTCTGAAGCATCCTCGACCTCAACTAAATTAATCTCAAATATAGCAAATTGATCTTGGACATCACTTGGCAATTCTGAGAACTTTTTACCTGATAAATCCCCAAAATCGGGTATATCTCTTGACACCTCGCCTAATGTATACTGGTCATCATAGAAATCCCAAATAGCGTTAAGCCTTTGCTGTCCATCAACCACCTCGTGTTCGTACTCAGAATCAGACGATACGCGAAGGTAGAATTTAGGCATATCATATTGTCGAAGTATTGAGTCAATAAGCAGTTGCTTTTTTGCCTCGTTCCAAACTGGAGTTCGCTGATATTGAGGTCTTGGATTTATCTTTGGCTTTCTTCTGGTAACTGTTTCAATTGTCCAATGTCTCGGTCGAGTTTTCATATCTCAATCTTGCTCCAATTGTATAAATGGATTCTGTACAGTAGAAATATCACTTATGACAAGGCAGACACGGCTCCTCGTCATCCTCATCGTCGAGAACATCGGTTAGGATTTCTATTAAGCGACGATTCGGTTTTGCTGCTTTCTTGGATGCCATCGCCTTTTCAGTATTTGCCTTGATCTCCGCGATTCGCTCTGGTTGTGATAACTCCTCTAAACTTTCACCCTGACACCAGGTGAACCGTTCGCCTGTCTCCGGATTGAATTTCTCATAACCTTTGGCGAGTTCAAAGAGGTCTGGATGTTGTTCTAATAGTCCGACCCATTCGGATTTACGTTGGAAGAAACAGAAGTAGCAACCGGAACGTGTCCGCCATTTATAATAGTCTGGTAAACCGAGCCCACTTTCTTCCAATATTCGATAGACGTCCTCTTTCGTGATACCGTCTTCTTTGAATGGGTATTTGGGTTCGATATTGTGGAGCGAGGAGATACTCGGTGGCTTGTAACCGACGCGATCTTCGTCTGCGCGGATAGCGATGTAGTGATATGCTTTATCTTCGCCGATGTATTCTTCAAAAGGTCTTATTTTCAGATTGACGGTACACCAACGGATTTGAGATGACGGCAACAACCCACCGTAGACCGTCAGCCAATGATCGAAATCGCGGTTACTGTTAGAGTCGGCGTTCATGTTGAGGCGTACAATCGGTTTGCCGAGGAACGCCTCTAACCGATCTAAAAAATCGTAAGTCTCCTGCAATTCCTTGCCTGTATCAGAGAAGAAGTATTCCATCTCCGGTACTCTATCCCGCATATAAGCGGCGAGTGCTGAACTGTCTTTTCCACCGGAGAGTCCAAGGACGTGGCGGATTTTTTGTGCCATGTTTTTCCCTCCCTATTCATCAAGTTGTTGCATCCATTTTTGTGAAATTCGCGCCAAGATTGCGATATGGAGTTCTGGGTTATCGTCTACGTCAAACTTGTCGAAAATCTTCCTAATCTCATCTTCCATTTCGGCTGTTTGCGCATCAGCCGTCGGTGTTAAGGTAACAACACGTTCCTGTTCGGTTCGGTTCGGTGTCGTGATACCGACTCGGATGGGTTTGCCTGTTGATGATTGAGTGTGTGCTAATTTCTCATAAGACACCGCTTCAAAGTGTCGAAACTTCCGTGCGAGTTGCGACAAGTTAATCTCAAATTGGGCTTTATCGGCATCTATCCATGCTGAGGGTGGTTTTTTGGCGAGGTAGGTCGCGATTGCCTCAAGCCAACTCGTGTGATCGTGTCCACCACTACAGACCTGAATTAGAAATCCTTTGAGATCAACCTCAATTGCTACCACTAACAGAGGTTCGGCTCTTGCCACCAGTTCTGCACGGAGTTTCTCTGCTGTTGGGGGCAAAGCGAACGCCTCCACAAGCAGCTGCTCAACTGAATTCAGCAGCACCTCATAAGTCTGTTCTAACTCGGACAGTGCATTTTGTAAGGCATTGGAAAATCCCGATATTGCCTTTGAATCTGTTGATGCTTCCGCGCCAAAGACTGGGAATCCGAATGCTTCTGGCAATTGTTTAAAGAGTAGTTCATCAGGCTCACGTGCATTCAAGACAGTTTTACGAAGATTTTTTGCGTTGTCACTCAATTCTTGTGTTACCAAAGTGTATTTCGGAAGTTGTGCGACAGTGCGCATGAGCGGTGTGATGACCGTTAACAGATCGGGCGTTTGGATTTCTGACAGTTGATTGAATGTCCCTAAAAATTGCGAGAACAACTCGGCGCGGACTCCCGTCATCTGAAACCGTTTCAGTTCAAATTGTTGTGGTGCTTTAAGTAGCCTTTCAAAGACCGGCATTGACCAGTCTGCTATAAAGGATCCGTTTTCATAAAGCGCGATTTCTGTTTTGTAATGGTGCATCACGGCGCACAAAAGAATAGGGAGTGGACCGCTTCGCACGCCGAACGGTGGTGCCATCAGACGTTCATAGAGTTTCACGACAGGTTGTCGCTCACCCTCACAGGCTTCAAGAAAAACCTCAATTGCGTTCCACGAGTGTTTTATTTCGTTTTTATCATCTGTTTTCGGTGGGTGGAAGCCCCATATACCAGAAACTTCACGATGGATCCCTGTATCTGAGAGGAGTGAGCGGTAGATGCTCATTTCAGCAGGATAGCCGGTAATGCCGAGGTTTTCCATATCTCCGTTTTCAAGCATTGCTTGAATTAATTTTTTTCGTGCGGTTGTTACAGCACCAGAGATTTTCCGTCGATTGATCAGTTCATTCCGAATAAAAGGCGTTTTGTGGTAAACTGCATCACAGATTCTTGACAAGTGTTCGTTTCTTGCACGTTGAGAATTGATACCTACCTGTTGTCCCTTATGAAACCATCTGCAAGGTTCCTCGCTGTCGCCACCAAAAATGGCTGTTAACTGGTCAGATATATCTCGTTCCGCTTCTACCCATCGAATTGAGAGTTCACGTCTTGCTGTTGCATCGCCTTCAAGTTCCGGTGTGTTTTCCGAAATCCAGCGTAGACAAGCGAGTTCAGTGACAACATCACGCAAGAAACGGGTGGCGTGTGGGATAGCAATCAGGACCTCTTCACGGGCTGTAGCGTCTTCTCCATTTGCTTTTTCAACTAACTGGTTAACCTCATGTTCACCCGCGGGCAGTGTGTAGAGAACAAGTCCGTCTGCATCGTCGAGGGGTTCGCTCAAGTTCGCGTCAAAATTTTCAAGATCGGTGTACCGAACATCGAAATAGCGAAGTGTGCCTTTCTCAAACAGGTGTCGGCGCGCAATCAAGGGGCGCGGCGGCGTGAGTTTTGAAAGATAAGTCATGAGTCTTTCGTTTGGATCGAGGTGTCCTTCGGCTTCGCGGGACAACGCTTCGATATCAATGTCGCTCCCCTCCCACAGCGCGTAGACATCATTGTAGCGGCGATAGATAACAATTGAACGTTTTTCCAGGGTCTTTAGTGCAGTATCAAATTCTTGATCGAATTCCGTTGTGTGATTGTCTAAGGCATAACGCAGGATTCGTTTTGAGGTTTTCAGGTTCGTACTCACCTCTCCGATAATACTTAGCAATCCTATCGTCTTAATGAGTTTAACAAGTGTCGGTGATGGGTCTGTCAATCGGTTAATAGCCATCTCAATTTCGACCCACTTATCGCCGTCGCGTGAGGCATAAAGCCGATTCGCTATAGTGGTATTGAGGTAATCGTACAGGTCGGGGACTGACAACATCGGCAGCACGCTTCCGTCATAGTGCTGATTTGAAAGAAAGTCTTGTAACCCGTAAGGTTCGTTTGAACTCAAAAAAGCGAAAAGGGAACGTTCATTCTGTGCAAACCGACGGAATATTGAACCGATAACGAGTGCCACCGTTGGATGGAGCGGTAGACAGTTTCGTAAGAGTCCGCTAAATTCGTCGTCGGTCAGTTGGTTGGGTTTGAGGTCGAATTCAATGGGAGCGGATAAATTTTCGTTTTCACGTACTGATGTATTCTGGAGAGCCGACGCAATCAGTCGAAGTATCTGTTCGGCGGGTTCTACAAAGGCGATGTCTTCAAAGCGTCCTTGTACCTTTGCCCACTCCTCTCGTTGTGATTTCGCAAGTCGATGTGCATATTGTTCAAAAGCCTGATGCAGAATTGTCAGTAAGAATAGTGGTGTCTGATTGCTTCGTGTAGCGAATTCGGCAAGGGTTTGTAGGACAAACACATCGCCTTGTGCTGGTGCTTGTGCTGCGTACTCAAGAAATTTTCCGAGTTCATCAATCACCAGCAACAGACCGGTACCGCCATTTTTTCCAATATGGAGTGTTGCCGCCTCAAATAGACGCGTAATTTCGGATGCCCTCGGGGTTTCTCCGTGTTCTACAGTTTTTAATAGATTTTTGATTCTCCGACGCAGCGAATTAGGGGGTGATGTTCCGTTGAAAGCAGTAAGTCCGTGTTCTAATCCGCGTAGGAGCGCGAGTGTAATCGGTGCGCGTTCGCCAGAGATTAGCACTGGGCAAAATCCGGATGATGTGTTCTTTCCATTGCTGTTTGTGTTAATAAACCGTTCATATAGGGACGTATCACCACGCTGTAGTAGTTCCAAAGCTTGTTGTGTTGTCCGGGCATCCGGATCCCCGAGCAGTTTCGCGGCAAAAAGCGCGAATGCTGATTTTCCTGACCCGTAGGGACCGGTGAGGGACCAGGCTTTCGATGTCGCTTCATTTTCTTGGGCTGAGATCAGACGGGTGAGTGTCTCTCGCGCTTTGACGGTTACAATATAACCCTCTAACGCGTTTTCAGTATAAAAATCGCGCTCCAGATGGACAGAACGCTGAAAACGTTCTGTAATGTGAAAGATATCTGACAAGCGAGTATTAACCATAGTACCTCTCTAAAAGTTCCATCTGATTTAGACCTTTGTGTCGATAGACCTGTTTCAAACCTGATGTTTCATCATATTGCAACGCGCCGTCCGTGAGTTGCTCAAGGTTTTCGAGATAAGTCGTCATCGTATCCTCGTCTAACCTGAAAACCCGACCGGGACTTGATGGGGCGTACATCACATCTGAGAACGAAAGCGATTCTCTCCAAGAAAAGCGACTTTTCCAAAAATCATCTAACGTCCACGCGACGACTTCAATCGGGAGTGTCTCTTTGTTGCCTCGCTGAAATTCGTAGCCATCGCCATCCGGTAGTTCAGCAATTAGATTGAGTTCAACAAGTGGACAATCAAAGGTTTCCTCGACAACACTATCGCTATGACGCGATTGACAGTAGGTTCGGATAAAGCAATTGACATCCCGCCGAAGTGTATTGTCGGAGACGGGTCGCATGGATTGTTTCTGCTGTCGTGCCCATTTATACACTTCTCGTGCGAATATGGGGGGTGTGAATTGGTTACCTCTTAAGATGTTAAATGCCCAATACCATGCTGTCGCCTGATTGGTGTTGGTCGCGATCTGCCAGTGGATTAACCATAAAGTCGCTGGGTCATCAAGGTATGGGTCAAAGCCGTTTTCGCCAAAGATGGTACTGCCGAGGTAAGTAGGCGCGAATTGCCCGCGATGATAAACGGTTTTCTGCTCATTGAGCTGCATAATGAGTTGCGTAGGTTGACCTGTCCCTTCTTCAATGAGTCTTGATGCACGGCACCAGTGGCGGATGGCGTCTACCATGTTTTTTCCGACACCTAACGTAACGGAGGCGTTCTCGGATGAAAAGACTGTCGAATCTTCTGTTACGGCATCAATCCCCTTTTTTAACCACGTATACCGAAAGGGAAAAGTCTGGTGTCCTGAGAAGGATGGTGTAATTGGCTGTGGAGCGATAATAGATGTGTTACTCAAACTTCGCCCCCCAGAAATGTAGCAGCCGCTGATGCGAACGGAGATATGGGTAAAAAAGTGGGAGTAACAACGGAAAATATGAGAATAAAAAAAGTCCACACTGGATGCCATCGGATAGGATGGTGCGCGGACTCAAGGACGGTACATTAGTAGATACCGTGAATATTTTATGTGAAATACTTATCGTTTGTAAAGCGGGGGGGGGGGCGTAAAGCTGCTTGTTAAAACCCAGTGTGCGAGCGGTTTCTAAGAGGGGTAAGGATTGGCCTCGGTAGCAGTTGTCATCAAGGACATATAGTGTATTGGCTGCGGTGTTCACATTTTGATTTTTCATTAAATGAATTGTAGCGTAACTTGTGTTAAATGTCAAACTTTTTATATTTTCTCTGATGCTGAAGTATGAACGTTATTGCACAAAGAAGTAGATGATTCAAGGAATTACGAGTTCGCGATAATTTCCCTGAAATACTTCTCTAACGTGCCAATGGATAAATTGTGCTTCTGGGTAATAAGACTGTCTTTGCGGTGGGAGAATCTTTTTACCGTGGTAGCTCTGCAGCCATTCCTTAAAGCCTTTTGTCCCGTGTGCATCATCCGATACAAGAATTTGTCGTTGTTTGGACAGTGTAAAAGCACCGCGATCAAATAGTTCATGGTGTAGCACACATAAGGCTAAACCGTTTACGGCTTCACTCGGTCCGCCGTGCGATTTCCATTTAATATGGGCGGCTTCTAACGCGATGGGAGTGTTGCCTAATTTAACATCGAAACCGCAAACAGCACATTTTCGCTCGTAGGCTCTTAGTATATTTTCTCGGAAATTGAGAGAACGTCTTTTTGTATCAAAAACCTGGAATGGAAGGTGAATGTTGACGGCTTGTAAAATTTCGCTATGACGTGTGAGCGGAAAGTGGTCATCTAACAAGTTATAGATGATTTCAAAGGCAAGTCTTGAATCGTTCTGAAATTGATCTGCAATTGCTTTAGGAAAACCGCCGGCTCCATGAAGTCGCAGATCGGTTACATATGCGTCTCTACTGGAAGTTTGCCGAATTCGGGTAGCACCCCTTACTTCCCAGACTTCGTCGTTTTGCAGCCTCCAAAATGGGTGGTGAGGGTGATAACCTTTGCGCCATGGACCAAACTCTCTCAGTAAATTGCGAAGATCTTCCTCCGCATTTGCAAATGAAATGTGTTTATCTTCACCGCGAAGCAATTTTCCAATTGCATACAGGACCAATAGTGGTTTGTGTGCTGCCCTTTGACCTCCTCTTTTCCATAGATTCAAGTTCTGGAATTTCTTGATGATGTCTTCTCTTGTCATGTTCATGTTCCGTCGTTTTGCGGAATGATTTGGGTTGATGCCAGATGTTAAGTGCGTTCGTTTATACGAGGTAGTGCCACACCATTTCCTTTGGAATTTTGAATCAGGAATCGCAGAGCCTCGTTCAGGGATGCAGCGTCTGGAAATATCGCAGCGACATCAGGTTCTAACTTGACGAAGTTACCGAACTGCTTGCGCGCATGCCCAAATTTCCGTACTCGCAAGTTTTTCAGATTATACTCTGGACGGAGTTCATCTTGTATTATTGTTTTATCCTTCTTCATGATGTATCAGATCGTTTGTTTGAAGTCCTGCTCGTATACGGGTGGATTTATTGTAACCTATATGTGGGAAAAAGTCAACGATTCGTTACAAAACGGGCAGGGTCATTTAGTTTTAAGAAATTATAGAGTTTCTCGTCCTTTTTCAGGATCCGGTTCGGTTCGGAATGCAGATCGCATTTGGGCGAGTACGCCGCAAAACCGAACCTACCGGACCTTGGAACCGCGACGGGATTCAAGAGCAGTTTGAAGTCTTCAAGGTTTCCGCGTAGGATCCGGTTCGGTTGATAAAGTTTAAGAAAATATTTCGGTAATTTGCGAATCATAGACATTTTGTTTTATGTTTTCTTGTGTGAGGTGAATTCTCTTGTCGTCTGAATCACGGAGAACACGGAGAACGCGGAGAACGCTGAAAAGGGTATTCTAACTTCTATATGGCACTTTCTGACAGATGCGGTCGGAAAGAAAAACAATCTCTTAGTTCCGCGTCCTCTGTGTCCTCTGTGCATTCCGCGATTTGCGGCGTACACGCCCAAATGCGACGTGCATTCAGACAGAAGAGGGATCAGAATTACCGAATTAATAAATTAAACTTCATCAAACTGCACCTACCGGACCTGGTGAAGATTCGATTGGAAAATGGAGAATTGAATGGCTCTGATGTTCCTACAGTTGAGGATTGCAACAGGAATGGAGATGTGCTATACTAAGGTATTATTGGAAGCCTATATGAGAGAGACTGCTCACCTGTTATGCACATTGAGACACTTGATTACCCTTTAATCCAGATCCCTGCTGGGGCGTTTACGATGGGGACGATTCCGACTGGGATGCGGAAGACGGATCCAGAAGAACCGCAACGGAGTGTGACGCTTGATGCTTATGCTATCGGTACGTATCAGGTCACGAATGCGCAGTACGCACGGTTTTTGGAGGTGTCGGGATACGCACCGCCGGAGTTCTGGAACGATGAACGTTTCAACGCGCCCGATTTTCCGGTCGTCGGGGTGAGTTGGTACGATGTGACGCATTTTTTGGAGTGGATCGGTACGCTTGAGAATATGGCATATCGGTTGCCGTCGGAGGCGGAATGGGAGAAGGCTGCGCGTGGCACT
Source organism: Candidatus Poribacteria bacterium (assembly GCA_003635255.1). Classification (GTDB taxonomy): domain Bacteria; phylum Poribacteria; class WGA-4E; order WGA-4E; family WGA-3G; genus WGA-3G. The sequence continues at coordinate 11,602 of PYJC01000095.1, forward strand.
GATGCGCGGGAGTATCCTTGGGGAGATGTGTGGGATGCGAGTCGTGCGAATACGTCGGAATCGGGGAATAAGCAGTTGATGCCTGCGGGGAGTTATCCGTCGGGTGTGAGTCCTTACGGGTGCTACGATATGGCGGGTAACGCTTACGATTGGTGTTTCGATTGGTTTCACATGGAGGCGTATAAATACTCGTCTGCGGAGAATCCGTTGGGTGCGAGTGAAGGGCGTCGGAAAGTGATTCGGGGTGGTTCGTGGATTGCGCGTGGTGAGTATGCTGCGCGTTGTGCGAGTCGTGCGGCGTATGAACCGATTCGAGGGCTGCATAGCGTCGGTTTTCGGATTGCGGTGGATATGTAGAATAGTTGTCAGTTATCAGTTTTCAGTTGTCAGAGAGAGGGTTCTGATGAAGGTAAGTTTTCCCAATGTCCCTTTGTATCTCTGATTTTGACAAGCATCGGCGCGGTTGCTTGAAGATTAAAAATTAATTCGGTAATTTATTGGCGAAGTCCGGTGCGGTTCCAAACCGCACCTGCCGGCCTGGGGAAAATCGGAATTACTGATTTAAATACTTAAACTTCATCAAACCGTGCTTACTAATCTGAGTGCCGTGATATGGATAAGAAACAATTAACCGAACACTATCAAGATTTTCGAGATGCGCTGTTAGACTGGTTCAAGGATTACCAACGCGATATGCCGTGGCGTAATACGGATGATCCTTACCGGATTTGGGTCTCTGAGGTGATGCTCCAGCAGACGCAGGTCAAGAAGGTCGTGGACTACTATGAGAAGTTTATCGCACGGTTTCCGAGTGTGTCGGATTTGGCGGCTGTACCGCTACAGGATGTATTGAAAGTCTGGGAAGGCTTGGGGTATTATGCGAGGGCACGGAACCTCCATAAAGCGGCACAGGTCACTGTGAACGAACTCGATGGCGAGGTGCCGCGGGACTATGCCACCTTTCGGAAGTTGCCGGGTGTCGGGGATTATAGTGCGGCGGCGGTGCAGAGTATCGCTTTCAATGCGCCGTATGCAGCGGTAGATGGGAACATCAAACGCGTGCTGGCGCGTCTGTTTCTGATGGACGCACCGATCAACGATGCAAAGTCGGCGAAGCTGTTTCAACAGAAAGCGGACACGCTTTTGGATCGGAATGCGCCGGGACTTTTTAATCAGGCGATGATGGAATTGGGGGCAATGGTCTGTCGTCCGCAGTCGCCGACGTGCCTTGTGTGTCCTGTGAACCTGTTTTGTGAGGCGTTCCAGACGGGTCGTCAGGACGAGTTTCCGAAGCGTCGTGCGTCGAAGCCTACACCGGAACACCAACTCGCTGTCGGGGTTATCTATAATGCGGCAGGCGAGGTATTGATTACGCAACGACAACTTGATGGGTTGCTCGGTGGACTCTGGGAGTTTCCGGGTGGTCAGATTGGTGAAGATGAGACCGCCGAGGCGGCATGCGTTCGCAACATTGCTGAAGTTGTTAACCTCTCTGTCACGAATGTTCGGTATCTGACGCGTGTGAGGCACGCGTTCACGCATTTTAAGATTGTGGTAGACGTTTTTCGGTGTGATTATGAAGCGGGTGAGATTGTGCTGAACGGACCGCGGGATGCGAAGTGGGTTGCGGTTGCGGCACTGCGCGATTATCCGCTCCCGCGTGCGACGCATAAGTTTTTAGGGGAGTTAATAGCCGTCGGCAGTCGGCAGTCAGCCATCAGTTAATCTCTTGTGGTAGTTAGGTTATTTGGTACTGCCACAATGCACTTCTTTGCTGACAGCCGACGGCTGAATGAAGTTTAATTTTTTAATTCGGTAATTTCTTGGTGAAGCCCGGTTCGGTTAGGAAACCGAACCTACCGGGCCTGGGGAAAATATAGAATTACCGATTTATTTTCTTAAACTTCATACAGCCGATGGCTAATTATCTCCAAACCGTGCTTCATATTTTTCCCAGACTTCATCGGGTAGCGGGGTGCTGGCGGCGCGGACGTTTGCCTCGAGTTGCTCAACGTTGAGACTCCCGATGTTGTTGCCTTGAATCCGCTCTTCTTTCAGACAGAACTGGAGTGCGAGTTGAAGCAAACTTATTCCTTCTTCAACGCACCATTCCCAAATTGGGTATGCTGCTGCAACATCACCTTCTTTTTTCCAACGTCCCCGTTCAATTTCTGCATCGATATCGACCCCTGTGAGGATACCGCGTAGGATCGACCAACCGTTCATCACACCGACGTCGGCTTCAGCGGCGGCGGGTAGAACCTCGTCAGCGGCGGTCTGGCGGATGAGGTTATAGTCGTTGAAGCATAAGATGAGATCGACATCGCCTGTCGCCATCGCCTTGAGATGAAAATCGTGCTGACGCATGCCGTATCCGACATAGTTCACGAGACCGCGGGCTTTGCACTGGAGCAGACCGTCAAGCGTGCCACCCTTTTCGAGTGTTGGATCAATTTCTATGGGATCGTGGATGAGCATCCCGTCGAGGTAGTCTACGTTGAGAATTTGGAGTTGGTCTTCGAGGTCAGCGATCGTACGTTCGGCGGAATAGTCGGGTCTGCCTTGCCCGTAGCCACCCCAATCTGCGGCGGAGTGGCAGCAGAGTCTGCCGGTAATGATGACATCCTCGCGCGGTATCTCCTTCATCGCTAGACCGAGTTTCCGCAAGGAATCGCCATAACAGCGAGCGCAATCGAAATGGTTCACACCGATGGAGATTGCGTGTTTGATGAGTGCGACAGCCTCTTCATCTGAAACGAATCCGAAATTGTTTCCGAACCCCTGCGTTCCGAACGGAACCACAGGGATGCTTAATTCCGTTCTTCCCAATCGTCGTCTCGGAATTGTCGGTAGATCTTGGTTGGTTGCCATAAAAATCCTTTTGTTGGTTGTCAGTTATCAGTACGATTTTTCTGCGAAAAATCTTTCGGCTGTCAGTTAAGAGACACTTTGTGGCAGGTGCTTTTCTCGTAACTTCCACAAGAATATGGCTGAGTACTGATAACTGATAACTGGTAACTATTTCCCCTAATACTGATCCGAGCCTTCGAGTGGGAGTGGGACTGCCCAGACGTTTCTGTATCTAACGTCGTTGCCGTGATCTTGCAGGCGGAGTGGACCCGGCTCGGCGGCTTCCCCGACGCTTCCGCCTGTTGTGCTTGCCAGCTGCGCGTTATTGATGATGACCAAACCGTTCTGAATAACGGTGATGCGTGGACCTTCGGTCATCTCGCCTGCGTCGTTGAAGCGCGGCGCGCGGAAGGTGATATCGTAGGACTGCCATTCGAGCGGTGGTCTACAAGCGTTGACGAGCGGTGCGAACTGGTTATATATTGCGCCACAGTCGCCCATGCCGGGAACGTCAATACCGTAGGAGTCCAAGACCTGAACTTCGTATCGACCTTGGAGGAATACGCCGCTGTTGCCTTTTGCCTGTCCAGAGGCTTCAGGCATATCGGGGCATCTGAATTCGATATGCACGAAGTGATCGGTGAAGGTTTCCTTGCTGATGATGTCGCCGGTGCGTGGGATGACGAGCATTGCGTCGTCTTCGACTTCCCAACCGGGTTCACTGCCATCCATGCTTGTCCAGTTGCTGAGGTCTGTGCCGTCAAAGAGAACAACTGCGGATTCTGGTGGTGTTTGTGTCATGAGTTTTCCTTTCGCGTGTTATGCGTTGAAAATAACGATTTTCAATCATTTTACTGAATTCCATTTTTTTGTCAAGAGGGTTATTGGTTATCGGTTATTAGTTTTCAGTACGATTTTTCTGCGAAAAATCTTTCAGTTCTCAGTTATCGGAAACCGTCTGAATCAGGATTTTCAGGGTTCAAGGATTGACAGGATTAGAAAGACTATAGGCTTGATACACGGAGACTTTTGTGTACTGACGGCTGATGGCTAAATACCTTGACAAAAACTGGTGTGTGAATATAATGAGAGCAAATCCGATGATGTTCATGAAGAGGTTTAGATGTCCACGCAAGTGCCCAATCTGTTATATATCCACTCCGATCAGCACGATCCTTATGTTACCGGTTGCTACGGTGATCCGTTGGTACAGACCCCTAACCTTGATAGGCTTGCCACCGAAGGGGTCGTACTTGAAAATGTCTATTGCCCGTCGCCGATCTGTGTGCCGTCTCGGATGTCGATGCTGAGTGGACGCTACCCGCACGAAAACGCCGTGTGGACGAACAGTCATATCCTCGATTCTGGGATCCCGACGTTCGCGCATGCGATGGGTGCCGCGGGGTATCAACCGGTGCTTATCGGACGGATGCATGCGTTGGGACCGGATCAGTTGCACGGATATGCCGAACGTCTCGTCGGTGACCACGGACCGAACTATCACGGTGGAGGCGGTGTTGATCACGGCGAACTCTCTGGGACAGCGGGACCGGCGCGTGTGAGCCTCGAGAAATCGGGCGCGGGGCAGAGTGCGTATCAGGTTCACGATGAGGATGTAACGGCAGCGACGGTCGATTATCTCAACCGACTCGGTGTGCAGAAACGGGCGGGACTTTTAGAGACACCCTTTTCGATCTCCGTCGGATTCATGTTGCCGCATCAGCCTTTCGTTGCGCGTCAGGAGGATTATCAACTGTATGAAGGACAGATGACGATGCCTGAACACCCTGAACCTTTTTCGGAGGCGTTGCATCCGTACTTCCGATGGTGGCGTGAAAAGTGTGGCATCGTTGAGGTCTCTGACGCTGAGATTCTCCGGGCACGCACGGCGTATTGGGCACTCGTCACGCGGATGGACGTGATGATCGGACAGATATTGACGGCACTTCGAGAGAACGGGTTGGACGAAAACACGCTAATCCTCTATAGTTCGGATCACGGTGAACAGGTCGGTGAACACGGGCTTTGGTGGAAACAGACGTTCTATGAGCATTCGGTAAAAGTGCCTGCGATTTTATCGTGGCGCGGCACACTCCCGGAAGGTGTGCGGTGTAATCGCGTCGTCAGTGCGCTGGATTTGAATGCGACGATGCTCGATGCCCTTGAGGCGCCAGCACTGCCGCATTCTCGCGGGCGGAGTACACTGCCGCTGCTCTGCGGTGAAGACACGCAGTGGGAAAACATCGCTTTCTCGGAGTATTGTACCGATGACGGTTGCTATCACCGGATGGTTCGCGATGGTGATTGGAAGTTGAATTACTATCACGGGCAACCGCCGCAGCTTTTCAACTTGAAGGAAGACCCGAACGAGTTGCGTGACCGTGCAGACGATCCAGAGTGCCGAGACATCTTGGCGGAATTGACACAGAAGGTATCAGATGGCTGGGATCCTGAGCAGGTCGCAGCACAGATGGCAGCGAAACGGGCGGACACACAACTCCTCGGTAGATGGGGACGGAATACACAACCGGCGGATCAATACCGTTGGAATTTGCTACCAGAGATGGATTATTTAGATTAAGGAGGAACAACATGGCAAACAGTCCAATACTTAAAGGTGAGCCTTTTAGCCCAGAAAAAACAGCGGAGATTGCTGAGCAATTCTTCCGTGATGGGTTCGTGCATATTCCCGGCGTGCTGACTGATGGAGAGGTGAGTGCAATACGGGAGAAGACGGACGAGCTTTTCGCGGACCCGGAACTCATGGAGCGAACGAATCCAGACCTTGCGGACGTTAGATATATCCAGATGGGTGCGCATGCTGAATCCAAGGAATCACTCCCCTTCGTTTTACGGAACACGATTGAATTGGATCCGATCTTCCGGGATATGCTTCTCCGTGAGCCGATTCTGAGTCTGGCGGAGGCGATTGTCGGTGAGAACTGCAAATTTTGTGGACAGAACGTGCTTCGGAACCTTCCCGGTCTTTCGATTGACACGTGGCATGTGGACGGTTCGGTGCATTTCCCAGTTACCGAAAAGATGCCGCGCCACGATCCGCGCCTACGGATGCCTGTGATGTGGTTTACTGTCCAGATGGCGTTGAACGATATTGAGACAATCGAGGAAGGACCGACGCAATACGTACCCGGGAGCCACTACTCCGGCAGACATCCGAACGATCAGGAGAATCCTGAATTTGAAGGCAATAAACCCGTCTCCATTTTCTGCAAAGCGGGCGATATTTACCTACAGGATCCGCAGTGTTGGCACCGCGGGGCACCGAACTTATCTAACAAGACGCGCTATATCATACAATCGCAGTATGCGGCGTATTGGGCGTATTGGCGGTTTAGCCTCTGCAACGGTGTGCCTGTGCCTGAAGAGGTTCTACAAAATGCGGATGATCGGTTGATGAGCCTTTTGGGACGTCCGCGTGTAAGTGAATTGAATTAGTCGCCACCTGACGCAGTGAAGTTGGGTTTCACTTAGTTTTGTATGTATTTGATGGTACATTGGATTTGATATGTGTTTAGGGGCGCAACGGACTTGTCGAAAGCGTTCAACCCAACCTACGGTACATCTGGTCCGTATGTGACTCCCTGTAAACCTCTTTGTAGTGTTGGTTGTTTAAACAGCTAAGAGTATTTAAACAATTGGTCATTAAAGAGAGGAACATACGGATGATACAACAACGGATATTATCAGTTATTTGGATTGCCGCAATGGTAATTCTTATCGGTTTAGTCCCGCAACTCAGGGCGGATGAGCGCATCGAACCTAACGAGAGCGACTGGGTGCAAACTAATGGTCCCTATGGTGGAGAGGTTCTCGCCATCCATGAGGCACCTAAAGGTGTGCTTTTTGCTGGAACAGAGGGCGCGGGTATCTTCCGTTCAACAGATCGCGGCGATACTTGGACCCCGGTCAATACTGGATTGCGTTTTGAACCGGGAGAGGGTTTGTCTGTTAGGGCATTTGCGCATAAAGGCGGATTGATCTACGCTGGCGCGGTTGATGCTTTGTATGCGTCAACCGATGCTGGGGACACGTGGCACCACGTTCCAATTTTTGGAAAACGGTTTGTATCAGTCAGTGATATTATGTTTATAGGTGCCCGCGTATACGTTGGCACCTTAAACAAAGGTGTTTTGTATTCAGATGATAACGGTGAATCGTGGCAGCCGGTGATTGTCACTATTGGTGATCGCATGTATACTGCCTCCGTGAGTGGGTGGGTTTTGTATTCAGATGACGGTGGTTCATGGGTGCCGGTGCCGCCGAACAATCAGTTGAGGGCTATGTTAGTTCTTGAACTTTCGAGTATAGGAACAACCCTTGTCGCTGCGACCAAGAATACGGTTTTCCGCCAAAGGACGAATGAGGACGCATTGACGACTCTCAACGATGATTCTGTTGAGCAACAGATTAACGCGTTTGCTGCTATGGACAACCTACTTTTCGCAGGTGGGTATATGGACGAAGAAGGCAGTGGGCTTTTCCGGTCTGATGACGAAGGTGATTCATGGACAAACATCGCTACAGAAGAGATGACACGGACCGTTGAGGCGATGGCGGTCTACGGAACAACGTTGTACGCTGGCACCTCTGGCGATGGTATTTTCCGCTCGGATGATAAGGGTGATTCTTGGACAGCTGTCAATGATGGATTAACGCATTGGAGTGTTTCTACACTGTTGGCAGTCAATGAGGACACTGTCTTTGCCGGTACCCGTGGCGGCGGTGTTTTTCGCACGACAGACGGCGGTAATTCTTGGGTAGAAGTTAATACTGGAATAACGAGTACAACAATTAGCGAATTGGAAGTTGTTGGGGATAGGCTATACACCAACGTTGGTGGAAAAATTGTTTGGACAGTTGACCGTGGAGAATCGTGGCAACCTGTAAAAATCCCGGCGACAGCGATTAGATACGGATTTCCCACGCTATCTGCTTCGGCTGGTGAACTTTACGTTGGTGCTGTTAGATATGCTCCGCGCGACCCAGGTAGAGAAACCGGTATTTTCAGGGTGGATGTAGAGAACAACACTTTGATCGAGCTTGTTGTCGATAGAAATTGGGTTGGTGTCGAATGTATGGAGGTCGTCGGTTCGACTTTCTATATGGGTACCTTGGATGACGGTGTCATCCGATGGGAAAGCGGATCGAATCCATCAACCACCAATCTTGGCTTGGAACATCGTTATATCGCGATGTTGTCGGGAAATGGAGAGAGTGTCTGCGCCGCGACTGGGAGCGGCGAAATTTATCGTTTACAGGGAGAACGGTGGGAACCTATCCACTTAACAAATATGACAGATAGTCGTATATCTGATCTAAGGTGGGTTGGATCAGTGCTTTACGCGACCTTTTGGAATGGAGGCGTTTTCCGCTCCGCTAACGGTGGTGATGCGTGGACATCTATCAACGATGGCTTGGACGAAGCATCTGCTGCCTCAATGGGGACGGATGGCACGGAGGTGTATATAGGCACGTTTACTGGCGTTTTCCGGTGGATAGAAACTAAAAAGCGGTGGGAACCAATCGGTTCACTGCCTCACCAGATTTTGTCGTTAGCAGTGCTTGACGGTTTTCTCTACGCTGGTACTGCGTATAGTGGTGTGTATAAGATTCGGATTGAGGAATAGGCGATCAATTGTGTGAACGGAGAACCCAGGGATTGTATCTACTACTTTTAACGAAGAACGTGAGCTCGGTCTAAGCATTCAAGACCGCTATAAATGAAAATATTGTCCAAATAAGGGTTTTATATTGAAGAAAACCCCCTAAGGGAAACACCCCAGCAAAAACACCCCCTTGTCAGGGGGACTTACAGTCCGTTTTTTGATTCAAGATTCTTAAGCCGAGCTCACGTAAGGAGGACATACGGATGAAGGACCAGACAAGAGGTATGTTTCCTGTCTTTTGGGTTGCTGCGGTGGTGTTTGCCATCGTTTTTGTACCGCAAGTTAGATCGGATATGAACGGCGACTGGGTGCAAACCAACGGTCCTTACGGTGGAGAGGTTCGCGCCCTCTATGCAGCTCCTAAAGGTGTGCTGCTCGCTGGAACATGGGGTGCGGGTATCTTCCGTTCAACGGATCGCGGCAATACTTGGACACCGGTCAATACTGGATTAGCCTACGAGCCCGGAGAGGGATTTGTATACGTTGAAGTCTTCGCACAAAAGGGAGAGACCCTCTACGTTGGTACACAGGGGGGGTTATACGCGTCAACCGATGCTGGGAACGCATGGCATCACGTTCCAAACTTCCGAAAGCGTGAATCTATCAGCGGTATTGTGGTTATCGGGGACCGGATATATGTTAGCACCTTAAATACGGGTGTTTGGTATTCAGATGATGATGATTCATGGCTGCAGGTGAATGATGGGTTTGGACCTAAGTCGGTTCATGAACTTTCGAGTATAGGGACAACCCTTATTGCTGGTAGTGAGAACCGGCTTTTTCGCAAAAGAGCGAATGAGGATGCATTGACCGCTATCAACGATGATTTTTTTGTGCAGCAGGTTGAGTCATTTGCGGTTATGGATGATATACTCTACGTAGGCGCGTATACAAGCGAAGGGGAACTTTTCAAATCTAATGACGAAGGGGATTCATTGACCGGCATCACCCCAGAAAATATAGGAAATCCCGTTATAGCGTTGGCTACGTTTGGTGCAACCGTGTACGCTGGGATGTATGGCAGCGGCGTTTTCCGTTCGGACGATGGCGGCGATTCTTGGGCAGCAGTCAACGAGGGGTTGCCAGTGACAGATCAGAAGGTCTGTGCTTTGTTGGCAGTCAATGAAGACACTGTCTTCGCTGGGACTGCAGAGGGTGGTATCTTTCGCACGATGGACGGTGGCGATTTTTGGGTAGAAGTCAACACTGGATTGACGAATACAACGGTCGGCGAGTTGGCAGTTATTGGCAAGACAATTTACGCTGGAATGAGTGAAAGGCTTGTCCATTCAGTTAACGGTGGAGAATCGTGGCAACCCGTACAGATTTCTTCAATGCCGGGCGAATATCTATTTTCCACGTTATCGGTTTCGGACGGAGTGCTTTACGTAGGTGCCATTAGATTTGGACCGCGTGACCAAGGCGGTGTCGTAGGCGGCGTTTTCCGATTGGATAACGAGAACAACGCATTGGTTCAAGTTATCGCTAATAACGAGTTGACCGGAATTCAATATTTGGAGATTGTCGGGACGACTTTTTATATTGGTACCCAACGTGACGGGATCTATAAGTGGGAGAAAGACTCAGATCCATGGACGATGGATCTTGGATTGAAAGGACACTTCATCACGGCGTTATCGGTGAATGGCGAGAAGATCTATGCTGGCACTGATCACGGCAAAATTTATCGTTCGGAAAATGCGGGAAAATCGTGGCAACTTGTCAATTCAACAGATATGGCAGGTAGCAGTATATCTGGGCTGAAGTGGGTTGGACCAACGCTCTACGCATCCGCTTCGGGTAAGGGCGTCATCCGTTCCGTTAATGGTGGCGATTCTTGGACACCTATAAACGATGGCTTGGGTGATGGGTCAGTTGTGACAATGGAAGTAGTTGGCACCGAGCTTTACGTAGGTACATATAGTAAAGGCATTTTCCGATGGATGGCAGATAAAAGATGGTGGGAGCCGATCGGTTCGCTGCATCTGCACCAAATTCTATCGTTAGCAGTGCTTGACGATTTTCTCTACGCGGGGACGGGTGGAGGCGGGGTGTATAAGATTCAGATTGCGGAGTAGACAGACCAATTAGCGTAAACGGAAACCCACGGCGTGTGCCTACTACTTTATAACAAGGAGAACATGGGATGAAGCGACGGACAAAAGGTATGTTTCCTGTCATTTGGATTGCTGCGGCGATGCTGTTCATCGGTTTAGTACCGCAACTCAGGGCAGATGCGCACACCGAACCTAACGAAAGCGGTTGGCTGCAAACCAACGGTCCTTATGGTGGCGAGATTCTCACCTTCTATGCAGCCCTTAAAGGCGTGCTTTTTGCTGGAACAGAGGGGGCGGGTATCTTCCGTTCAACGGATGGTGGCAACTCTTGGACACCCGTCAATACTGGATTACACTACGAACCGGGAGGCGGTTTTGCGGGT
>PYJC01000096.1 GCA_003635255.1 Candidatus Poribacteria bacterium
TAAACTTCATACTTGAAGCCAACGACTTACTATAGTCCCTACGGGACTAAAGACGGATTCTGGCTGCTAAACTTCATACTTGAAGCCAACGACTTACTATAGTCCCTACGGGACTAAAGACGGATTCTGGCTGCTAAACTTCATACTTGAAGCCAACGACTTACTATAGTCCCTACGGGACTAAAGACGGATTCTGGCGCGTCCAAGGTTTCTGCCTAAGATCCGGTGCGGTTGTAAACCCCACCATAGGTGTCAATTTAGCGAGTTTTCACGGTATTTTAGAACAGTTATTATAAACATGTTGAAGAAACACCCCAGCAAAAACCCCCTACGAGGCTTGGGTCTTTGTTTGATACCGCTGCTATAAACATTCTGAAGAAACACCCCAGCAAATAAACCTTACAGGACTGAAGAAGGTTTTGAAGCCTTCACGGTTTCTGTGTAAAATCCGGTTCGGTTAGAAACCGAACCTACCGGGCCTGGGGCCGTGGTGGTTATTTTTTCTAAAATTGACACTTATCGTGCGGTTGTAAACCCCACCTACCGGGCCGGGGGAAGTCCTAACAATCAACCCATGACCTGCCAGATTGGTTCTGCGCCTTCTACACCGACGAGTTTTTGATCTAATCCACTGTGGAAGTAAGTGAGACGATTCGGGTCAATTCCGAGTTGATGGAGGATTGTGGCGTGTAGGTGCCTGACATGAAACGGATCTGTAACCGCCGCGCTACCGAGTTCATCGGTTTCACCAACGCTGATACCGCCTTTGACCCCGCCGCCTGCCATCCACATTGTGAAGCCGTAAGAGTTGTGATCACGTCCTGTGCCTTTGGCGTATTCTGCTGTCGGTTGACGACCAAATTCACCGCCCCAGACAACGAGTGTTTCGTTGAGTAGCCCGCGTTGTTTGAGGTCTTTCAGCAGTCCGGCAATCGGTTTATCCGTCGCTTTGGCGTGCTTGTTGTGGTTTTTCTCAATGTCGTTGTGTGCGTCCCAATTATTGTCACCATGTGACCCCCCGGAGTAAAGCTGAATAAACCTAACACCCCGCTCAACCAACCGTCTCGCCAAAAGGCATTTCGTGCCAAATTCCTCTGTTTCCTTTTCGTTGATCCCGTAAAGTGCTTTAATATGTTCCGGTTCACTCTCCAAATCGACCGCTTCTGGCGCGGTAGACTGCATTTTGAAGGCTAACTCATAACTCGAAATTCGAGCCGCGAGATTGGTATTGTCAGTACGTTTGGAGAGATGGGTCGCATTGAATTGGCGAAGATAATCGAGGAGTCTGCGCTGTTCATCTCGGCTCATGTCGCTCGGACGCTCCAGATTGAGAATTGGCGCGCCTTCCGAACGAAAAACTGTGCCTTGATAAACGGCGGGCATATACCCGCTACTCCAGTTCTTCGCGCCGCTGATGGGACCACCTGTCCGGTCAAGCATTACAACATATCCGGGAAGATTTTCGTTTTCACTACCAAGCCCGTAATTCACCCAAGATCCGAGCGATGGATGCCCGCTTAGCACGCGACCTGCGTTCATCATGAGCATCGCTGAACCGTGCAGCGGTGAATCTGCAGTCATTGACTTGATAAAAGCGATGTCATCAACACAGGTTGCGAGGTGTGGGAAAAGGTCTGAGACCCACTGTCCCGATGCGCCGTACTGCTTGAAATTCCACTTGGGACCGACGATCCGTCCCTCCGATTTCTCGCCACCGCGTCCTTTCGTCTTGACTTGAACGGTCTTGTCGTTGAGATTGTACAAAATCGGTTTGTAGTCGAAGGTATCCACATGGCTTGGACCGCCGTACATGAACAGGAAAATCACCTGCTTTGCCTTCGGCGTGAAGTGCGACGGTTTCGGGGTGAGTGGATTGAGATAGGGTGTCACACCGTCTGCTGCGACTGCTTGTGAATCGAGGAATCCGTCAGTGGATAAGAGTCCCGTTAGCGCAAGCGATGCGAAGCCACCGGCGATGTTCCCGATAAATTCGCGACGCGTTTGACCGCAGAAGTCACTGTTTGAATTTGTCTCTTTTTTGGTTTTAGATTGAGTGTTCATCAGTTCATCTCCAATGAAGAAAAAAATAATGCGGAAACCGTCTGAATCGCGGAGCGCGCGGAGAACGCAGAAAACACGGAAAAGTCTACGCTAAATCCTACATTTCTTTTTATAAGAGAGGCGGGCCGGAAGAAAAACAAGTTCTTCATTCCGCGTCCTCTGTGGCTTCCGCGCATTCCGTGATTCAGAATTAACGAAAAACCGCACATATTGGGCCTAGCGGTTTATTGTATCAATCCAAAAAGATAAATTCGTTTAGATTCAACGCCAATAACGCAAATCGGTCCAGGGCGACCTCTGGACTCACGCCTTCATGTTGTTGAAGTTCTTGCATGAAGGTTAATGCCTGTTGCACTTCGGATGACTCCGGTTCACGGCACAGCACAAGCTGCAGCCCGAATCGCACCCGGTCTTCGACCGTCCCACCACCTTCCCATCGCATTCTGTTGGCGAAAGCGTGTGCCTGGTCGTTGATAAACTTCCCGTTAAGCATCGTCAGTGATTGGGTCGGCACCGTTGTCGCAAAACGGACAGGACATGTCGAATCGGTGTCCGCCTGATCGTATTGGTTCAAGATAGGGACAAGCAGCGAGCGTTTGACTTTCACATAAACACTGCGTCGGTTCGCTTCATCTGGTGGCGATTTTCCCCAAACATCTCCGGGTCTTGAGGCTGTCGCTAATACCTCTTTTGGTAGTTCAGGAAAAATACTGGGGCCTCCCATTTTGAGGTTCAGTTTCCCGGTAATCCAGAGTACTGTATCGCGAATCTCTTCTGCAGTCAAGCGGCGCATATTGAACCGCCAAAAGAGGTCGTTGTTCGCGTCCTGTTGAATGAACCTCGGGTCGCTCTGTGCCGACATCCGATAAGCGTTTGAGGTCATTATCAACTTGTGCATCGCCTTTAATCGCCAACCGGACGCTATAAATTCAGCGGCGAGCCAGTTGAGGAGTTCAGGATGCGTCGGTGGTGTCCCGAACTTTCCGAAGTCGTTGGTGGATCGGACAATCCCACGTCCGAAATGGTGTTGCCAGATACGATTGACCATCACGCGTGCTGTCAGCGGGTTCTCAACGCTTGCCACCCATTCCGCGAAGACCCGCCGTTTCCCAGATGATTTCGCGTCCTCTGGAACAGTCGGCATCTCCACAGCGGGCGGATTTAGTACTGCAGGCAACGCCGGTTTGACCTCACGTCCGACGAGATGCGGATTGCCGCGTCGAAGGATATGCGTCGGTGTCTGCTCGCCCTCTGAAATTGCCAAAGCCCGATGGTCGTAAGGCACACGCTGCCGCCGACGTTCATCTCGCAGTTTTTTAACTTCCTTGTATTTATCCACTAACGCTTTCAGTGAGGCGTTGGTTTCGATAAGTTCCGCGTGTGTTTTTAGTAATTCATCAAAATTGACTTTAGCGTTTGTTGAAAGGGATTGCTTCTCAAAGTTCGCACCAGACCACGAAATTTCCAGATGGGGTTTATCTATATCTTTGTTGAAATACTCCAGACGAATTGGGACATCGCCGTGTGTAAGTGCGATTTCTGTATCTCGCGTACCGATCAGTTCAGCGGCTTGATAACCGTCGAGAATCAATCGACACGCGCCGCGCAAATTGACATGGAATGTATAAGTCGCATCCGCTGGCACCTGTAATATTCCCTCAAAAACCAAGCCAATGTTTTGCTTTCGACTCGCGGGTGCAAGCGAGAAAAGGTTGCTAAACAGTCTGCCTTCGGAAGCGGGTTCAAGGATATCAAAGTCATTAGGAAACTGCTCAAAAGTTTCACGGTAGGAACGATATGTCAATTCACGCATCGGAGATACCGGGATGTCATCTGCGATTGCCTCGGTATGAATTTTTGCGAGTTCTATTTTGATGGTCTCTTGTATCGGGTAGAGTTCATCCTGAAGCTTTTCCTCGGCGAGCCGCTTTTCAGCGAGCTGTCTATCACGTTCTGCCTGCTGTTCGGGTGTACCAATATCGGCGAGGGGACCCCGGTTGTGGGCTATGATGTCATGGAAAAACGCGAGGAGGCTATAGTAATCGCGGGTTGAAATTGGGTCGATTTTATGGTCGTGGCATCGGGCGCACCCGATTGTCATACCGAGCATCACCTGCCCTGTCGTGGAAACAATGTCGTCAATATAGTCGTATCGTGCGAGTTTCCGATCAGCGGGTTCATCGTCCCAGACCCCGAGCCGATGATAGCCGGTTGCGATTATCGTCTCTGCGGTTACAAAGTCAAGCTCATCGCCTGCAAGTTGCTCTTTGAGGAATTCATCATACGGTTTGTCTCGGTTGAAAGCGTTAATGACGTAATCGCGGTATCGCCAGACGTAGGGCTTGTCCCCATCGCGTTCATAACCGTTTGTCTCTGCGTATCGGACAAGGTCGAGCCAGTGTCGTCCCCATTTTTCACCATAGCGTGGCGATTTTAGGAGTTTATCAATGAGTTTCTCATAAGCGTCGGGTGCCGTATTGTTCAAGAACGCTTCCACGGCTTCAGATGAAGGTGGTAACCCAGTGAGATCGTAGTATACACGGCGGATAAGCGTGAGTTTGCTGGCGGGTGCAGCGGGGGTTAAACCATGTGCCTCCAATTTGGCGAGAATAAACGCGTCGATCGGGTTGCTGATCCAATCGGATGCCTGTACCGGTGGTACTTGTGGTCGTTTTAGCGGACGATATGCCCAATAATCGGTGGCGGGTTTAGCATCTGGCTGGATATCGCTATCTTGAACGGGGTAAGGGAGTCCGATGTTGATCCACTTCGCGAGCATTTCAAGAGACGCATCATCTAATCTACCGTCCGGCGGCATCTGTGCAGTCTCTTGACCGTAGCCGATCATCTCAAGCAAAAAACTGTCGGTAGGGCTCTCTAACGACACCGCGGGTCCATAATTCCCACCTTCAAGGATTTTTTCCCGGCTCGTCAATCGGAATCCACCCTCCACTTCAGCCCCAGCGCCGTGGCACTGGAAACAATTCTGCTGGAGAATAGGCTTTACTTGAGCATTGAAAAATTCTACCTTCTCTGCGTCAGTCAAATCGCCCGCATAACAGGGACTGAGAACAGTCAAGACGCACAAGAAAACGGTTGCAAGAAAACAGGAACGATGCAGATGTCGCATAGTCCTCTCCATTTGATAATTCTTTGGAATGCTATGCCCGATCAAAAGTTTTGAACCGTGATACATTGCTATCAATTCTTGTAAAAAAGTCGATTGCCTATTTGACGTGAATTTGATTTAAGGGTTTAGTGGGATGTTTGGTGTTAAGTGTCTGAACTATGATTTATGGGATTCACCGAAGCAAAAACCCTGCTGGACCTGGGGACTAATCTACCTCTCCCGTTTCCGCAGGAACGACAGAAATTCGAGCGAGAAAAGCGTTGGTACTCCCCTTTTCGCAGAACCAATTCCCAGTTGCCCCTAACTTAAACCGCTGTCCATGTGTGAATTGGTAACGGATTTGTCCTGTGTCGCCGGGTGGAATATCCCATTCTGAGGCGAGTGCTTCATCAGGAAACCCTTCGGTCGGCAGTTCAGTATCGCCAGCAAACAGGTCAAACGATCCTATCGCCTCACCCTCACCCACCTGTATATCAATGATGAGCGTTCCACCCTGTTCAAAAGCAGTTGCGTCAATCTTAACAGTTGTATAATCCTGATAACCGTTTCCAGGTCCACGGAAAACGTTCAAGACTTCCATCAACTGCTTACTTGAACTGAGATCTAACGCTTGCATTGATTCGGTAAGATTTACAGCCTCGCCTTTCGCAGCACCCGCTAACAGCGTCAAATATTTTTCTCTCCGATCTCGACCACGACCGAGTTTATTTTCTGGTTGGTGCACAATCATCTCTGCCTCAGGACTCAGGACCTGAATATCCACCGCACCGACGTAATTCTCTTTAATCGTTCTGGCGAAGATACCGACACTTTCTTCGTCTGAATAATCGTCTATGAGTTCCGACAAGTCGCGAAAAAGGAGGCAAGTATTCACAAAATTCTCGTTCAGCATTTCGATGACTTCCGGATTCGAGAGCGGACCCGCTCTCAAGTTTTTACCGTTCGCTCAGCAGGATTCATCTTCTAAAGGGCCCCAGCTGATAACTGCGTGTATCGGACACTGTGTCGCCTCCGCTTTTTCAACTGCATCCTCAAGTGTCAACCAGTCGATTTCAGCGAACCTGTAGAACTTCAATTCCAAATTTCTGCGCGCCTCTTCGGATGTGATGGCACTCTCCCACTTGGTGTCGTCTGGTGCTTTTGTCGGTGTGGCAAGGAGTTCCATGCGCGGCACGAAGACCATATCAGCATACCCAAAGTCATTGATGTCCACATTGCTATTGCGGGGTGGCAGCGCGAGCGAAAAGTCGCAAATAACACCTGTCTGCAGGTCGATGAGTAACTCTCCAGCGTATTGCGATGGGATAAATCGAGCTCTTTCGACAGGATCCTCATCGTCGCGGCGTTCCGATTCCGGTATCGGACGCGTCGCTAAAGTAAACTCTGCATGAATTCGGAACGAGATGTCAGCATAATTCTGCGAAAGTGCGCGTAAACAGGCAAAGGCACCTTTTTGTCCGTGCTTTAATTTCCCTGTAGCACCCGGGTGAAACTGGGATAGGAACGGAATAACTGCGTCGAGATCCAGTTCCCATACATCCCCCACTGTCACAGTTGACGACGGGAGAAAGGCATTAAAAGCGTCGCCCTCATATTCCCTGACGGGTTCATTTGGTGAAAGATCAAAAAGTTCAACGTTTTCTGGTTCTTTGTGTAGGTTGTAAGTTGCATCGGCAATCGGGTCCCAATGTGCATGGACTTTTAAAGGTGGCGAATTTTTCAAAGCATCGCTCAAATCAATCATTAGTCTTTCCTCTGCTGTCTACCGTATCCTAAAGAAGTGAGGTTGGGAACCTCATCACTAAAAGGATATAACCCAATATGCCCGTATGAAATTCGGATTTTTGTCAGACTGTGCCTATGGCAACGGTTCACCTTCATTGGCAGTCCGTTCTGCATAGAGTTCCTGCAGCCGAGTCGTTACGGGACCGATGTCTTCGTCTCCGATTTTTCTGCCGTCAACCTCTAAGACCGGACTCAGCTCACCGACAGTACCCGTCGTGAAGACTTCATCTGCGGTGTAGACTTCGGTTAATGAGACATTTCGTTCCGTCAGTGGGATTCCTGCCTCGTGAGCGATACTGATGACCATACCGCGTGTAATTCCGGGTAGGCAGCTATCAGCGTGCGATGTGAGTATATGCTCGCGTTTTATGAGAAAGATATTTGTTGCGTTCGTCTCTGAAACATACCCATGGATGTCAAGCATAATCGCATCATCTACACCAGCGACATTCGCCTCAATTTTGGCGAGGATGTTGTTAATCAGGTTGTTGTGGTGGATCTTAGAGTCAACACACTGGGGTGGGTTCCGTCGGATCGCTGAGGTGATTAAACGGACTCCGCTCTTTGAATAGATAGGCGGTTTCCACTCTGCGATCACAATTAAGGTGGTGCCGTACTGATTGACGCGGGCATCCATACTGGAGGTAACCTTCTTCCCGCGGCTGAGCGTTAGACGGATATGAACACCGTCCCGCATGCCGTTGGCTTCAAGCGTCTCGAAGATTGCTTTTTTGACTTCCTCACGTGTTGGGATGTTTGCGAATGCCATGGCGTGTGCGGAATCCATGAGTCGATCAAGATGTGCGTCCAGCGCAAAGATTTTTCCGTTATAGACACGCAAGCCTTCCCATACGCCGTCGCCGCCTTGGACGAGACTATCGAACACGGAGATTTTTGCATCTTCACGGGGTAGGAGTTCACCGTTGACGTGGATTAGAATATTTTCGTTTCTTGAATCGGGTAATTGTGGTTTCATATTTTTTAAACTGTGGGGTTTCCGCTCGATTTTTCTCTCCGTTTCCCAGTAACAGGTGGAGACCTCTGTCGAAAACCGGTTGTTTGAGGTTTATTTTCGATGCCGGCGCGAGTAGAATGCCGATTGCAACCCCCCTTTATCCCCCCTTATATGAGGTTTAACAAATAAATTGGGTAATTGCCACTACGCAACGTGCGATGAATCGCACTACTACGAACCGATCTACTTGTTATCACACGTCTTAGAATTACCCGATTAAATTCTTAATCTTCATTCAAGGGGGCAGGTGAGTAGTACGCCGCAAAACCGCGCCTACCGGTACATA
>PYJC01000097.1 GCA_003635255.1 Candidatus Poribacteria bacterium
GGTAATTACTGCCGCATTTTCACCGGAAACAGAGGCGTTCGCCTTTTCGCCTGATGGCACACGGATCGCAGTCGGTGGTAGCAACGGCGTGTTGATATCCGACGTACACACCGGCGAAGCACTCTTCAAACTCACAGAAAAGATGGGACCGGATATACCCGATTTTTCACCCGGAACGGAGGCGTTAGCGTTTTCACCCGACGGAGAAATACTCGCAACTGGAGATGATGGGAGCGGGGCAATTTTTTTATGGAATGCACATGCCGACAACCAGCGCGGTAGCCTCGGGGGACACGAAAGCAGGGTCAGTGCATTAGCCTTTTCACCTGATGGAAAAAGGCTTGCCAGTGGAACACACGGCGAGATCTGTCTATGGGATATCGCCGGACAGCGTAAAATTCTTACTTTCAATAAGTACACAAATAAGGTGCTTGCTTTGGCTTTCTTAGCAGATGGTAAGACGCTTGCCAGTGCAGATAAGGACGGCACCCTCCGTTTATGGGACGCTGACACCGGCGAATTACGGACTACTTTCACGAGACTCATGGAAAACCCAAAAGCCTTGGCGTTTTCACCTGATGGCACCACCTTTGCTGCCACGAATTGGGAAGGGAATCTCCAAGCATGGGAGACTGCCACGGGAGATGAAATCTTTTCGCATCTTACCGGACATGTAGGCATCGTCTCAACGTTGGCTTTTACACCGGATGGTGAAACAATCACTGCTGGTGGATGGGACGGCACGTTCCGTGTGTGGGATGTCGCAACCCGCACTTTACAACAGAGTGAGCAGGTTGGCAGCTCAAATGTAAACTGGGAGTTTGTATTCTCTACAGAGGGTTATACATTTATTAGGGGAGGCACGCCTTGGGAGTTGGTCGTCTCTGCGGATGGATCCACATTTGCTGGCGGGGTACCCGCAGATGTGAACACAACGATTCAGGTGTGGGACGCTGCCGCGGGCGAACAAACTGTGTCAATCACCCCGAAACACACAGGCGGTGAATGGGTACTCGCGGTCTCTTCGGACGGCACCCGACTCGCAAGCGGCGGTAGAGGCGGCAAGATTTTCATCATGGACGCAGCCACCGGTAAAACACTTGCCAGCTTTACTGAACATACTGACCGGATCAATACGTTGCTGTTTTCGCCGGATGGCACAAAACTCGCGAGCAGTGGTGAGGATGGCAAACTTCTTTTGTCGGATGTGAACACCGGGAACACACTGTTGACATTCACTGAGGCGTGTGGTTATTTGGCATTTTCACCTGACGGAAAAATCCTCGCGAGTGCAGGCGCGGACGTTAAACTTTGGCATATAGAAACAGGATTCCTTATGACAGTGCTCAGCAAACACGAGGTAATGCTCATCGAAACGTTGGCATTCTCTCCAGATGGTAAAACCCTCCTCGGTGCTGGATCCGGCTTTAAAGTGTGGGATATCGCGACAGGCAACCTTATCGCAGACTTCACCGAATACTTTCACCTTCAGCATCTTGGGAGATTCTTGGCAGTCGCGTTCTCACCTGACGGAGAAACGCTTGCGAGTGGGAGTTGGGATGGTATTTTCCTATGGGAATGGGATAAAATCGCTGCTTGGGGAATCCCCGTCGATGAAGCAGATGACCTTTTCTCACCTTAAAACAAAAAGAGGGTATCGTGGCAGAGCGATTCAGTTTTTAAAATTTACTTCATATATGGATATACTTTCCTCTGTAGGAGCGAGCTGTGCTCGCGATCCTGTGAAGAAACGTTAACACTTGTAAACAAAAATCAAAATCAAAAGCGAAAACTGAATCGTCCTGGTATCGTGGAAAAAAGAGTAGATTTTGCCTTCCGAGTTATGCTATCATAAAGGGAACAAAATTCCCTATTGAGGTGATAAATGAAACTCGGCGTATCCACCTATTCTTATTGGCATTTCAAACCTGAACGCGTACCCATTGAACACGTTATTGAAGAAGCCGCACGGCTCGAACTCGACGGCATTGAAATCTTGCATCAACAGATGGCATCTGAAGCGAACCCATATCTTCAGAAACTGAAAAGGCTCGCTTTCATCCATGGACTCGATCTGTACGCTCTCTCCATCCATCAAGGCTTCGTCTCACCAGAAGAAACGACTCGACAAAAGAATATCAATCACACCATCCACTGCATTCGGTTAGCACACGAACTCGGTATCCCTTCAATCCGTCTCAACTCAGGACGATGGGGCACTGTCCCGTCCTTCAACGAATTGATGAAATCCGAAGGACAAGAACCGACACTCCCGGGACACACGGAAGATGAGGCATTTGAATGGGTCATCGCAGCCATTGAAAAATGTCTCCCAGACGCTGAAAAATACGGTGTTATCCTCGGACTCGAAAACCACTGGGGGTTAACTTGCACACCTGAGGGAGTGAATCGGATCGTTTCCGCTATTGACTCGGAATGGTTGAAAGTGACGATGGATTGTGGGAATTTCCTCTCAGATCCATATCAAAAACTGGAACAGATTGCGGGTGAGGCAGTGCTTGTTCACGCCAAAACCTATTACGGCGAAGGCGAATGGTACACATTAGAGTTGGACTATGCTAAAATAATCAACATTCTAAAATATGTCGGATTTCAAGGATACATATCCATTGAATTTGAAGGGAAGGCGCATGCAAATATTGGGGTTCCACAGAGTGTGACGATGCTCCGCGATGTCCTCCCTTGATAGAAGGCACAAAACCGATAGGATTGGAGAATTTTCTAATGTTCAGAAAAATTGTAATACCAATTTTGATTCTCGTACTACTCGGAACAATAGGGGAGAATACAGCTATGGCAGACACCGGAGAAACGGCAGGCGCAACAAACGCTTCAGAAGTCTGGCGCGCTTTGCAACGCCTACAGACCACCGCTACTGTCCTCCACACTGTTGCGCATCCGGACGATGAAAACGGCGCACTCTTGACGTGGCTCAGTCGTGGACAGGGAGTTAGAACAGCATTATACTCGACCACACGTGGCGAAGGCGGCGCAAATCTTATCGGTCCCGAATTATTTGATGCACTTGGCATCGTTCGGACAGAGGAGCACCTCGCTGCTGTCCGTTACTACGGCATTGATCTCTTTTTCAGCAGTGCCGTCGATTTCGGTTATTCTAAACGACTCGACGAAACCTTAGAGAAGTGGGACTATCAGATGCTCTTGGAGGATATGGTCCGTCTGATTCGTCTCTACCGTCCCAATGTCATCATCTCCCGGTTTCAAGGCAATCGCCGAGATGGACACGGGCACCATCAAGTCTCTGGCGTTGTAACGTTAGAAGCATTCAAAGTCGCAGGCGACGCGACCCGGTTCCCAGAGCACCTCGCCGAAGGTCTCCAACCGTGGCAACCTAAGAAACTTTACATCACCCGCTCCAGATGGCGACGCAGTAACGCCGAAACTCCTGATACACCGATTCTAAAAATTGATACCGGTGAATACAATGCCTTATTAGGGCTATCATACTCTCAGATTGCGCGACAAGGACTCAGTTACCAACGTTCGCAAGGCGTTGGACAGACGCGCGCCTCCAAGGGATCCTCGGTCACCGAACTGCAGTTAATCAATACAACACTCCCTGATCAACAGGAGTCTGAAGACAGCCTATTTGATGGGCTTGATACAACAATAATGGGTATGGCAAAACTCGCCAATACACCCACATTGAATGCCGAATTTACGCAGCTTCAGGAAAAGGTTAACGCCGCAGGACGTGACTACGATGCCCGACATCCATGGACAGTCGTCCCTCACCTTGCTATAGGACTGAAAACGACTCGCAGCTTAATGGAAAAGATACAGGGTATAAACATTGACGACAGTGCGCGAGCACATCTCCTTTTCCTACTCAGGAACAAGGAACAAGAATTTATGACGGCAACAAACGCCGCACTCGGTCTGTCTCTGGAAGTGCTTGTTCAACCCGCAGGCACGCGTTCGTCTGAGACTTTCACCGTTGCAATTCCCGGGCAAAAGTTCTCAATCGGAATGCGAATGGTGAACCCTACTCCGATTGCTGCTGAATTCGTCAACGCCTCACTCCACACGCCTGAAGGTTGGAGCGTGAGACAAGCGAAAACAGATTCAGATACAGAAGATATAGGTACTATGCAGACAAACGAACCCATCTCCATTACGTTTGAAGTAGAAGTGCCGCAGGATGCAGTGTATACGCAACCTTACTGGACCCGCGCATCTGAATATCATGATGATGTCTATACACTCAAGCATCCAGAATTCCGATTTCTACCCGCCACACCACCTGATGTTCACGGTGTTGTAACCTATCGCGTAGACCGGGTCAATTTCACGCTAAAACAGCCAGCCCAAACGCGCTCGATTAACCGACCTTGGGGTGAAAAGCGGCGTTTGCTAACAGTGGCTCCAGCCATCAGTTTATCTGTCTCGCCGCGTATCGGCGTTGTACCAATCCCTGAATCTGCGGCAGACGAGCAGATTACCTTTACCGCAACAGTGGAAATGCTGAATAACGTAAAGGGTGAAGCAGAAGGGACGTTGGCACTTAAATTACCGGATGGATGGCATGCGTCTCCTGAAAATGCACCTTTCGTATTTACACACGAAGGTGCCAGCAAGACTTTCACTTTTCAAGTATCCGCCGAGAATGTGGAAATCGGTAAAGAACACACAATTCAGGCAGTCGCTACACACAACGGTAAAGAATACACGGCCGGCTATCAGACAATCGAGCATCCAGACCTTGAGCCGCGCCATCTCTACCGTCCTGCCACAATGACGCTCCATAGTATCTCACTCAAGCTCCCAGAAGATATGAGCATCGGCTACATCATGGGGGTAGGTGATAAAATCCCTGAAGCTCTGGAACAGATCGGGATTGATGTAGAGATGTTAGGCACGGAAGAACTCCGTACCGGTGATTTGAACCGGTTTGATACGATTCTTATCGGCATCCGAGCGTACGCTGTGCGACGCGACCTTATCGCCTATAACAGCAGGCTCCTCGATTACGTGCATAAAGGCGGCAATCTTATCGTCCAATATCAGACCCCAGAATTCGATGCAGCACCCTTTGGTCCCTATCCTTACACAATGGGTAGACGACCCGAGGAAGTCTCCGAGGAGGATGCACAGGTAACTATTTTGATGCCGGACAACCCAATCTTCGAGTATCCGAATCAAATTACGGAGGCGGATTTCGATGGATGGGTCGAGGAGCGCGGTTCTAAATTCCTGACGGAGTGGGACGGAAATTATCAGGCACTCCTCACATGTAACGACCGCGAACAGGAACCGCAGCACGGCGGACTACTCTATGCACAATATGGGGAAGGCACCTATACATACGCTGCGTATGCCTTCTATCGACAACTGCCCGCAGGTGTCGCAGGCGCGTATCGCCTTTTCATTAACTTACTAACGCTTGGTAAGTAACTGTGGCATTAGGCATCTTCCCACGGGGCTACATCACCAACAGGCACCGGTGCAGGAAAACGGCTCACAACATCAACAGGTCTCCCCAAATCTGACGACTCAATCACGCGTTCACATATCTCTAATGCGTGCCGTGCTTGCGCGCCATTGCACCGCGGATTTCGATCGGATCGGATCGCGTCTGCGAAGTCAGCGACCCCTTTGCCCCAATCTAAACCGGTAAAGGCTTTCGGCGGCGAGGGTTCATCTTGCCATCCACCTGACGGGGTAAATTTCTTGATACCGCGTCCATCATCATGTGCTTGAAGGGAAAACCCACCTGCCGTCCCGTGAATCTCATAAGGCGGGATTCCAGAAACAACAGTAAAACTGTGATAGATAAATCCATGTGCCCCGTTCTCGAATTCAAGCACGGCGAACCCGTGGTCTTTCTCATTTATCTCAAATTCAGTACCTTGACGCGGACCTTGGGTTAACACCCGTTTTGGAACAGCGACGCGAGCAAACCCATGCACGGTTTTCACGGGAGCAATCATAGTCGTCATCGTTGTTAGCGGATAAGGGGCAACGTCTCGGAACGGACCAGCATGCATCAGGAACGCATCAGCACTCGGATGCCAATGTTCTAACGGACCCCCAAAGTTCCCAACCGTAGAGATGACATCGCCTATCTCCCCCTCACGTATCCGTTGCCAGACGTTTTGCTGCACATAACCGAGAATCGCTGATGGCGCACACGCGAGTTTCAAACCGTTTGCCTCCGCCGTTTCTACGAGTTCGTTCGCTTCATCGGTACGGATGGAAATCGGTTTTTCAGAATAGACATGTTTCCCTGCCTTCAGTGCCGCTAATGAGACAGGATAATGAGAGATGTGAAGCGTCAAGTTCACAATCGCCTCTACGTTCGGATCGTTCAGCACTTCCTCAAGCGATTTGTAAACGTGTCCACCGTTGCGTTCTGCCAACGCCGAGGCCCGCGCCTCATCTTGGTCATAGAAGCCGACCAGTTCAATGCGATGCGGGTACGCTTGGCAACGCGGTTGATAGCCGCCGGCAGAAATCATACCGCACCCAACAATCACCGTGCGGACTGGAGTTGTATTAGACATTCAATATGCTCCTTGTTACGTTTTATAGTGAATTCCATAATTACCGAAATATTGTGATAGGATATGCAATGGCGAGGTTAGGAAACCTCGCCAGCAATAAGTGATGGTTTAGTCGGCTTTGGTGAGTCAGTCCTATATTAGTTGTCATGCTTCACCTGATATATAATTTTGTAAATATTGTCCGATTTCTTCGCCGTTTTTGATTATGTCGGTGAAATGTGTATCGCAAACATCTCTGAAACGTAAGAATACATCACGAGTCGTTGCATTCTCTTTCTCAAAAACACCTATAGGTTGGTAATCAAGACCCCATGTCTTGAACTGGTGTAATGCGATTGTGGCTGCTTGCGTTTTAGCACTGTTATTTAGAGCAAACACAAATAACGGGGGGACCTTTCCGTTTATTCTACAGTCTACCTTGTAAATTCCATCTGGATCATTCGTCGGGTGCTGCCAATCGAATGTTATGCGCCTTGATTCTACCTTCTGATATAAAAAGGCTTGAAAATCGTCAATAAATGTTGATCGGACTGTTTCTCTTGATAAATATGTAACGTCAATAATCTTGAGGAGTGCCTGAACAAAATCATAAAGTGCTTCCCCGTAACACCCATCAGAGACATCAATAACTAATTCCCCATCATGGTCTTCAACTTGGAACATGGATAGGGCTTTTAAAATTAACTTCTGGCGATTCCCACTATGAAGTCTCTGTTCATCCATATAGTATGAGAGGTGCATATAGGTATGTGCCTCATCTGAGAGTACCCACCTACCACCCACCTTTTTCAGTACAATAACCAACTGATCCCCATCGTTGAAATGGAATGGCGTAAAAACGAGGAAACGGTCTTTGCCATCTGCTAAAAGTTGTATTTCTGCTGAAACCTTATCAATGAAGTCTTTTTCTATTGTTTTAATTGACATTGTTCTCACCCCCTAAAAAAGTTCTAATTCCAGCTGCGCAGGTGACTCAAAGTTCGCATCCTGTATAAGACACTGTAGTGCCCCTTCAAGATTATTATAACGATCCATCTCTTTTGCATAAGCATCCTCATCGTAACCTCTCTCTTGATATCGCTCTGTAGCGTAGTGAATGTGGTAACCGTGAATTTTTTGTTTTTCAATTTTATTGTTATGCGGACGCTTAGGCATACCGTTATAACGACGGATACGAAAGATCCCAGTTTTAGGGTTTATAACCGCTAAGATTACGGAAAAATCTGATGGATATTTTTCATTCTGATTGATTATGAGACGGAAACGGTTACCATTTTCCCCAATAATATACAAACTATTATGCTTATTGAGTTGGGTACGCCAGTTATCTGGTAAAACTTTACGTTCAGTAATTAGTTCCACTATCTGTTGATCCGTATATTTTATATCCATTGACAAACTTCGACTCTGGCAGATTCACCGGTATAGATAACCAGACGTTCCTCTTATTGAGGTCTAAAAGTATAATAAGTAACATAGTAAAGTATATCACACCATCCCAAAAATTGACAATATTTTATCCCCTTTCGCGGTGGCATCGCGAGCGACAAGAAACCCCGTTTTTGCTGGGGTGTTTCCTGTAAGCAAAAACACTCGCTCCTACAGTGGAGTGCTCTTAGGCAAAAGATCAAAATTATTGGAGAATTGAATGCCTTTGATACAATCCCAATTTTCTCTTGACGCAAAAGGTTCTTTCAATGTAATATATATTGATGTAATATGCGAAACAATATCACTAAATATTGAGGTCTAAGTGTGTTAAAATACTACCGACTTGCGTTCATCGCTATTTTAGGCTGCTTAATCCTGCCCGGATGTGCAATGTTGCGTGACACATCGCAGACGGAAGCATATAACCGGTTCGCGATACGCGCCGCGCAGGCACAACTCTGGAACGAAGCCATCTTTCGGTGGAAGCAGGTGATCAATATTGATCCAGATGATTCAAAGGCACATAACAACCTCGGTGTCGCTTACGAAGCAGTGGGAAACATGGACAAGGCTATCGCTGCTTACCAGCGTGCAGCGGAATTAGAACCCGGTAATAAGTACTACAGACTCAACTATCGACGCTGTCGTATACACCTCCGGCGGAGTGGTGTTGATGCGGAAAAAGCGTTACACGTAGAAGAAAAACCACCGTCTACAGAACAGTGAGGACACCGATATGCAAACAGCAAAAAAGATTGGAATCTTATTGGCAATTCTGACGCTTTGCGGATGCGGCAAAGATGTGACGCGCGTTTCTATTCCGGTGAAAGTTGAATCTGAAATCGACATTAGCCGATATTCCAATTTTGCCGTTCTCCCGTTTGTGCCCGAAAAACAAGCGGCACGCAACGAAAAACTTCCCGAAGATATCGGCGAGGAAATTGCTGCAATACTCCGTAGAGGGTTAGCACGCCAAAAACACTTTGAGGTCACCAGCACGCAAGAGACAGCGAGACTGCTCACAGGAGAAACCGTCGGAGAAGACTGGCTCACTAATACGAAACATTTGAGTGAACTGGGCGAGTATTTTGAAGTGAAAGGGATTATCATCGGCAGCTTCCGCTTCTATTCAGATAGCCGCCCGAGACGGTATTATGGCGAGCGATATTCTGTCCAACGCCAACGCTACGTGATGGATTATCAGGACTATATGCAGAAAACCTATCTGCTCTCACTTAGAGTGATGATTATTGATGTCGAAACCGAGCAGATTATTTGGGATGAGGCTTACCGCCGGAGCACCGCTGAGGCGCATACCATCGGCTCTTTTATCTTCTCTCAAGCAGGTCCACAGGCAAATACTATGCGAGAACTCGGCAAACGTGCTGTATCAGACTTTACGCGTCAAATCTCTCCACACTATGAACAGGAAGATAGATACTTGGTGAATTAAAACGGTGAAAGAACATGTAGCCTTATTCTAAAAAAGGGGTAAAAGGTGTGAAAAAAAATAAAAACAGCATCCTCTCTGAAAAGCGAGCCAACAATACACGACAAATATTGGGTAGATATATCCTTCATATCCTCCTCCTTCTGAACTTACTGGTACCGCATGTTGGATGGGCGCAGGCTTTTGGAAAAAATAAGATTACTGGGCAACGCTTTGATTGGCACATCCATCGCACCGAGCATTTTGATATACACTACTATCCGAGCGAAGCAAAACTGGTGCCCATCATGGCTGCGATTGCCGAAGAGGCTTATGAACAACACAGCGAAGATTTTGAACACGAACTCCGAGACAGAACACCGCTAATCCTTTACAAATCTCATAAGGACTTTCAGGAAACCAATATCATCCTCCAAGAACTCCATGAAGGTATCGGTGGTTTTGCTGAACTCTTTAAGCACCGCATCGTTATACCCTTCACCGGTTCACTTGAAGCCTTCCGAGAGGTAATTTTCCACGAACTCATCCATATTTTTCAGTACGATATTATCTATCAGAAACCGCACGCTCGCATCTACAGCGGCGAGTTCTTGTATTCACCACCGATCTGGTTCATAGAGGGAATGGCAGACTATTTCGCCGAAGATAACGATGCTATCGGGGAGATGGTGGTTCGTGATGCCAGTATGAACAACAACATAGTACCGTTACCGCAACTCCAGAATTTTAATCGACTCAGTTCACCCTTCGTTGGGTATAAGTTGGGGCAATTGGCGGTGGCGTATCTCACAGAAACTTATGGACGTGAGAAAATTGCTGAGATTTTACAAGGATTGCGACAGAGTCGCACGAAAGACATCGACCGGGTTTTCAGAGAAGTCCTTGGTGTGGAACTCGAAGAATTCGATAAGGCATGGCGACAGACAATGCGGAAACGCTATTGGCCCCTTATCGTAGACCGGGAATTGCCCGATCTCGTCGCAAAGAATCTTACCGAGAACGCTCGGTATTCGCACAATATTAAGCCGATCTGGTCACCAAGTGGCGATATTATTGCTTACGTCACAGGAAACGATGGATTTCTTGAGATTGTCCTGATGTCGGCGAAAACTGGTGAACGTATTGAGCGAGTCACCAAACGATTTTTCCGTGAGAAATACGAGGAGATCCGGACGGATTTCAGTGGATTCGGCAGAAGTCTCGCCTGGGCACCCGATGGCGACAGGATCGCTTTTGTCGCCAAACATCACGACGCTAACTACCTTCTTGAAATCAATATCCTGACAGAAGAACTCACGCAATACTTCAAACTCGATTATGATAACGTAACCTCACCAGACTATGATGGCAGCGGCGAGCGGGTCATTTTCTCGGCACTAAAAGAGGGACAAACAGATCTCTACATTATCGAACTCCTGACCGGTGAAATTGAGAGGCTCACTTTCGATTCATTTAACGATACACATCCCTCATGGCATCCAACAACCCGTAAAATTGTCTACACCTCCGAGCGCGGTGGCAAAAACAGACTCGTGCTGATAGACCTTAACCGTGGAACAGAACGCCTGTTAACCAACGGTACCTATAACGCTATCAGCCCGACATGGACCCCAGACGGAGAATCAATTCTCTTCTGTTCGGACGGACAAAGCATTTATGACATATATAAACTCGAAATTGTAGAGAAAGCGAGCATCGAAGAAGGGACGGTTCCGGAAGCGGAAACACAACCTGAACAGCAGACCAATAATACGACCCAAAAAGTATCGCTGTTCACTGAAGACAACGGAACAGAACTCGCAAACCGAATGTTGCAGGTGAAACTGACGCGTCTTACCAATATGATGACAGGCTGCTTCAATCCGAGTTTGTCTCCTGATGGAAAGCAACTGCTGTTCAGTGCCTATCAGAACGGGAAATACGATGTCTGTATTATGCAGGCTTCCAAAACGATTGAAGAAAAAGTTGAGGTTACAGACATAGCAGAACCCACAGCCATTTTGACAGCGGAAGAACCAGAGAATTACAGGATAGCGAGGCGGAAATATAGCACAAAATCCTCTTTCGCCTTAGATGCGATTTTCCCCAATTTCACTTTCGGTGCCGACGGCATCCTGAGGAGCACGGTGCAAATCGTCGGCAGCGATATGTTGGGCAACCACCGTATCGGGGTCAGTGTTATGAACCAGTCGAGTTATCTTGCACCAGACTTCATCGCACAATATGGATTTTTGACCCACCGAACCGATGTGGGTGCCATGATTTACAACTATCATGAATATCATATTTTAGGCGGCATCCAGACCAGACGCGGTATCTTACAACGGATTACCGGACTCGGGACGTATCTCAATTATCCGTTTGACAGATACCATCGACTTGATCTTAACTTCTCAATGTACTCACAGCCGTTTTCTTTTAACTATCAAACAAGCCAACCGTTAGATCCTTATGACGATAGAGGCTTACTCACAACAGGCTCTATCGCGTTTGTTGGCGATACAACGATGTGGCGAGAGTGGTCTCCGTATACCGGTTCACGATACCGTATTGAACTTGAACAATCTTTTCCAGCACTCGGCAGTGAATTGTCGCTAACAAACGTTATCTTTGACGCACGCCGCTATTTCGGTGTCGGCAGACGTTCTACGATTGCAGCCCGATTGTTACTCGGGGGTAGTTTCGGTGAAGACAAATCCTATTTCTATCTCGGTGGGATTGACACCATACGCGGTTATGATTACGAGGCGTTAGTTGGCACCCGCATCGGCTTGATCAACTTAGAAGTGCGTATCCCTTTGATAGACGCACTTCACTTTGGCTGGCCCGTCAGGTGGTCGATCGGGGGTATCCGCGGTATTGCTTTTGCGGATCTCGGAGGCGCGTGGTCAGATTGGCAGTATGGACCGGAGAACCGTTTTGATATCTTTGTCCGAGATGAGCAAGAAAAACGAATCCGACTCGATGATGTCAAAGCCTCGATTGGGATCGGGATGCGGCTCCAACTGGGGGTGTTTTCAGTAGATTTTGCTGCGGCACGAAATACTGACCTCACTCGACTGGAGCCCGGTTTCAAATATCACTTCGGATTGGGGCAAGCTTTCTAACGCGGGTCGGTACTTTGAAGGCGTACTGCACTCAGGATAACGCCGCAATCATCGACTTTACTATAAAAAACTCGATTACAAAATCGAGGAAACCACTGGAAGGAACAATATGGAATCACGAAACAAACGCTTTATGATCACTATCGTCGTCCTCGCGGTCGTTGGTGGATTAGGTGCTATTTGGGTTAACCTGTACCCCGATTATCTCTGGTTTAAGATGGTGGATCATCTTGATGTTTTTACTAAAATTCTTACAACAAAAATCTTCGTCGGCGTAATTGTTGGACTTTGCTACTTAGCCATTCTTTTGGTAAATCTCTTCTTAATCTATCGATTCACACCGGCACATCTGAGTCCCGCTTTTATGGGAGGGGCTGAATTCGGCGGTGGCACTGCAAGTGATCCTGGTGCCACGCGAAAGATGATTTATGGTGGACTTACACTCCTCGCAATACTTTTCAGTATCCTGATGGGCTACACAGCCAGCGATCGGTGGGAGATTTATCTGCGTTACACCAACTCGAACGAACTCGTCTTCCCTACTGCTATACCTATTGTCGCAGACGAAACGATTGATTCAAACGAAATACCTATCTCACAATTGGAAATCCAAGCAAAAAAAATAAAAATTGGGGATCCGGTGAACGTGCAGATAGACGGCACAAATCAGGAGACACGCATTGAGGCGGTATTACAAAATACGATCCGATTGAACACGAATGTCCAAATAGAACCTGGACAAAAGGCGTTTCTCACATCCCCTGCACGCGATCCGATCTTTAAAAAAGATGTCGCTTTCTACGTCTTTGAAATGCCTTTGTGGCGCTATATCTGTGGAACGCTTTTTGGCATCTTTATGCTGGTGACGATATTTGCAACCGTCATCTATTTTTTCCACGGGTTAATCACAGGGGATACCAGCCAGTTCCGGTTCCGTCCGCCTTTCAACGTCAAGGCACATCTATTTACACTCGTTGGTGTAACACTCCTCTGTCGGGCATGGAACTATCAATTCGTTATGTATGACCTGCTGTACACCTCAAATAATATTGTGCGAGGCGGCGGTGGATATGCCGCTATACAGGCACGCCTACCTGTCCTGAATATTATGCTCTGGCTCACAATTGTTTGCGCACTGATTTTCATCGTTAGCATCTTCTTAAAACGCAATACTTATGCTT
>PYJC01000098.1 GCA_003635255.1 Candidatus Poribacteria bacterium
TAAAATTGAAAAAGGAGAATCTGGATGGTAGAAAATGATGTTCAATTAATCTACAGAACCTTAGCAGGTGATGAGGCAGCGTTCACTGCTTTAGTCCGAAAATACCAAAAGGGTGTCCACGCACTCGCATGGCGGAAAGTTGGCGATTTTCATATCGCTGAAGAGATTACACAAGATACTTTCCTACAGGCACACAAAAAACTCAATACACTCCAAAACCCCAACCAGTTTGCAGGGTGGTTATATGTAATTACGAATCGGATGTGCATTCGGTGGTTCAAAAACAAAAAACCGACAATGCTATCACTGGAAAAAATATCCCGCGCAGAAATAGACAAATCTTCTTATAGACATTATGTATCGGAGCAACGAAAGACAGAAGCAGCGGAACATCGCTACGAAATCGTTAAGGAACTCCTGAAAAAATTACCCGAAAGTGAACGTACCGTCGTAACGCTCCACTATCTCGGCGAGATGACCGCCAAAGAAATTGGCAACTTCTTAGGCGTATCCGCGAACACAATCAAGAGTCGGCTCCAACGCGCAAAAAAACGTTTACGGGCACAAAATCAAGAACCCTTAGTCCGTGAGGTGCTTGGGAGTGTCCAATTCCCTGCGGAACTCACAGAGAATATCATGCGGCACGTCGCCGATCTGAAACTGACACCGCCGCAGGTTGGAAAACCGTTGCTACCGTGGGCGGCTTTTGGCACGGCTGTGCTTTTGATAGTTTTGATGCTCGGTACGCATAACCAGTATCTCGCGCGCTTCCAGCAGCCATATAGTTTTGAAGCAGCATCTGAACCGACGGTTGAAATCGTTGACGCGCCTATCACGCTTCATCTGCTTTCCAAACCGGCTGTGCGAAATCAGATTGGGCGCGCTGCTACCGCCACCAAAAACATCGGAACCGACTTACGAACTTCTGAGACCGTTGTCCCGACTACGACAACGGCGGAGTTGCCCACTACATTCTCGACTGTGCCGTGGACACAGATGAACGGACCCGCAGGCGGATTTGTATCCGACATCTTTGAGACATCTAAAAGAACACTCTACGTTAATTCGTCAATTGGTGTCTACAGATTAACAGCAGATGCGACCGTGTGGACACCCGTAAATGGTGATACCTCAATTGAGCAACTCCGTATGCCTATGGCAGAGCATGCAGGCACCCTCTATATCGTCACCACCAATGAACTATTGGCTTCAACTGATGATGGCGAGACGTGGAACGCATTAGGTGCACGACCTGAAGGACACCCTGCTGAACTCATTGTAATAGATGCAGCAGATGGACGCAACGCACACAAGACTGTTACAATGTATCTTGCCTTTTGGGATAACGGCATCTTCCGATCTACCGATGCTGGAAAACGCTGGACACCCGTGAACAACGGATTGACGGGTAAAAAAATTTACGAACTCGTTGCGATTGAAGGGACGGTTTTCACCGGCACGGACAGAGGTCTCTACCGTCTTAACGCCGATGTTTGGGAACAGTTGCCGGTGGATACAACCAGAGCCGTACACGGATTGGCGGTCTTTGAAGATATGCTCTATGTCGGAACAGGTCGGAAAATTGACGAGCGAATGCCAGCTGGTTCACAGAGAGGCAAAATTTTCAAATCCAGTGATCTCGGAACGTCGTGGACTGAGATAACCCCTAAAGCCAAAGACTATCCCTTTATAGCAATTGGTACCCCAATGGCTATTAGGCACGAAACAATCTTAGCCCGCGGTTTCTGGCTATTTCGTTCAAAAGATAACGGGATGACTTGGACAAATCTCGGATTTGACCAAGATTTCGTTGCGTATTTAGTATTCGATGAAAATACCTTTTACAAAACCGGAAACTACGGTCTCTATCGCACGACCGACGCGGGTGAATCGTGGCAGCATTTTATGGAGGGGATGGTCGGAACCGGCGTGCAAGATCTCGTGGTCTTCAATGATAGACTCTATGTACAGACCGACAACGATATCGTCCAATCGGATGACGACGGCAAATCTTGGACAACCATTCAGATGGAGGCACCTAAACGCACATCTCACTTGGAACACATAGATTCGCGTAACAAGGGCACTCTGGATGGTCATTCAAAATTTGTTCGTGTCGGCAATCTGCTTTATACGATTGTTCCTCAACTGGACAACCTACGTATCTCCTATTTATCCACCGGTGGTAATCAGTTCGTTCCAGCGCAGGGTGTACCTACCTTTGGTGAGACAGATTTCTCTACTGCTTTGTTGAAAGAGATTGCGGCAGCGGAAGGCATTCACTTTTCCGGCAATCAGAAAAGTGATCGTAGATTGCTAAGGGATTTGCGTTTCGCTGAAGACATTAGGAAGGTCGGCGCGTTTGCTGTCAGCGGTGGGACGTTCTATGTGGAATACAAGCGGAGACTCTTCAAATGGAAACCGGGCGACCCTGAATGGAAAAATACCGGTTTAGTAGATACCGGGAAACGTCCTAATGACGGTTCAAAAAATGGGTTCAAATTGGCGGTCTCAGCGGAAACGGTCTACGTCGGGAAGCGAGACGGTAGACTCTTTCAGTCGCTTGATGGCGGAAACAGTTGGCGGGACATTACACCGAGTCTCCCCCTGCGTTTTACCCAGTTCAAGGAGATCATCTTTGTCGATTCAACGGCTTACGTCGCAACGGATAGAGGTATTCTAACTTCACAAACCGGCGCATACTGGCGTGTCCTGACCGATAGCGCAGGCGAGCGTATTGTTATAGACAGATTCGCTGTCGATGGCACCAGTGTTTATGGAGTTGGCGATGCCGGGGTCTACCGTCTGGATGACCGTAGACCATCAGAACAGATTTTTCCAAACGTGCCAGATAAAGTCCTCTCTCTCGCCGTTAAGAACGACAAACTTTATATTGTTACCAGACATCACGGGATGTTTCAAATTCCGCTTTCGGAAGCGGGAGACAGCTTATCTTGTAGATAGTGGTGGGATTTACACATTCCGTCTTAAAGTCCCCCTGATAAGGGGATTTAGGAGGTTTGGTTTAAACTTTTTGCGTCTAAATGCCCGATATTTGCTTAATCTGCGTAAGTCCTACTATGAATGTTCGCGTAGAGCGGAGGTGACGAATGTTAGTAAAATTTCTAATCACTGTAACAGTCCTGTTTTTATCTCCTTTATCTGTTTTCGCAGGCACATTTCTGGAAACCTTTGATGACAAAGCGTTGGAGGGATGGCAGCAAATTTGGGTGGATAAGGGACCCGCTGTCTGGGAGATTGTTGATGATGAGCTGCACGCAGAAAGTCGTGAGGCGTATATTCATTTATTGACAACTGGAGATACCACGTGGGAAAACTATACTATGGAGTTTGATGTCAAACCCCTGAAAAAACACGGTATTGGGGGAATTTCAATCGCTGTGCGGGTTGATAGGACTTGGTTCGTTTCCTGCAATATTTCTGATCCGGTGATTATAAGGGGGGACGATCCTCCGGTTCAAGAGGAACGAATAAGTTGTGGTGCTACTGGTTTGCACCGGCCACTGCCACCACGCGCCATCCTTATCGATGAACTGCACCCACTTTTAAGATTAAACAGATGGGCACATCTAAAGTTAAGTGTTGAGGGCAATATCTTTACCTTCTGGCTTAATGGTGAGCAGATTATGGCACCTACGAAACTTCTAATTTTCAGACAGATTGAAGTCTTTGCTAATGCTAATTTTCCCGATTTTCAGACCGGAGGTGTCGGTTTTGGACTTTGGAACTATACGGCAATCTTTGATAACATCACTGTCACGGGGGATAGCGTTCCAAACGGCGGTGATTTCGACGTAACGTCCCAAGGAAAACTTGCGACAACTTGGGGAAACTTGAAAGAATTTTAGCGTCAGCGGCGATAGCATTGAAAGGAGAATTATTGTGAAATCTATGATGATTGTAGCGACCCTTTTCTTCCTGACCTGCTCTGTGTGGGCAGGCACATTCCTGGATACCTTTGAGGATGGAAATTTAGACGGATGGCGGGAACTGGTTCCGTGGGACAGGGAACCGGGGTCTTGGGAGGTTGTTGATGGTGGACTTCACGGGGCAATTCATGACGGATATCTGCGTCTGTTCACAACCGGTGATGACACATGGAAGGATTACACAGTCGAATTTGATGTCAGGCCCCTTAAAAAACATGGGCGTCCAACGATCGCGATAGCGGCGCGGGTTAAGGAGAAATGGTGGGTGCGGTGCAGTCTTATAGATGCAGTCGTCGTGTTGCCTGGGGGTGGCAACGCGCCTCAAAGAGGATGGGTGCTTTGTTCCGCTGGCAATATGAACGGTGGAAAATCTGAGGGACTTTTTTTTGAGCCGCATCCACTTATAAAATTATTCAGATGGGCACATTTCAAGTTAAGCGTTGAAGGCAATATCTTCACCTTCTGGATTAATGGCGAGCTGGTTATGGAACCTACGGAACTTCGTATTTTTAGAAACCGTGAGGGCTTTGCGGACTTTCCAGACTTTCAGACCGGAGGTGTCGGTATCGGACTCTCGAATTATACGGCGCGCTTTGATAACTTTACTGTTACAGGCGATAACATTCCCGACAGCGGCGCGTTCGCCGTAACGCCACAAGCAAAACTTGCGACAACCTGGGGACACTTGAAAAGATTTTAACGTCAACGGCGATAGCATTAAAAGGAGAATTATGATAAAATCTGTGATGATTGTAACGACCCTTTTCTTTCTGACTTTCTCTCTGATAAGGGGATTTAGGGGGTGTTTTTGCTGGAGGTGTTTTTGCTTACAAGAAATACACAGAAACACCCTATCAAAGACCCCTATCAAAAACGGTGTTTCTGCGGATTGCTTGGGTATTTCTGCGGATTTCTTAAATATACTAAAATACCGCGCTGCGTGCTAAATTTACGTAAGTCCTGTTCAGATTATGCACCCTTTCCACCTTAAAATTGTGTCTTAAGTAACGGGATCAATGTCTTAGATTTTTTCTTCTATCTGGTATGTCTGCTTTGTGGGGGAATAAAAGATGATAGAGAATGATGTTCAACTGATTCATAGAACTTTGTCGGGTGACGATGCGGCATTCACGACTTTAGTCGAAAAGTATCGAAAAAGTGTTCACGCACTCGCTTGGCGGAAGATCGGGGATTTCCATTTCGCTGAAGAGATCACGCAAGATGCCTTTCTTCAGGTATACAAGAAACTCACGACGCTCAGGAATCCGAACCAGTTTGCTGGGTGGCTTTATGTCATCACAAATCGACTTTGTAATAATTGGCACCGAAACAGAAACAAAACTGCCAGGACGCAATCGCTGGAGAATACAAATCGTTCAGAAATAGACGGATTCTCTTATAAGTGTTATGAGGCGGAGCGACGCGAAATAGAAGTCTCCGAACATCGCCGTGAGATCGTCAAAAAACTGCTACAAAAGCTGCCAGAGAGTGAGCGTACAGTCGTGACGCTCTACTATCTCGGTGAGATGACAGCGAAAGAGATCGGCAAGTTCTTAGGTGTATCCGTAAATACGATTAAGAGCCGGCTCCAGCGGGCGCGTAAACGTTTACAGATGTACAACGAGGAACTCTTAGTGCGAGAAACCCTCGGTAGCGTTCAATTACCCGCCAACCTAACCGAGAACATCATGCGGCAAGTCGCTGACCTGAAACCGGCATCACCGCCGGTTGGAAAACCGTTTCTACCGTGGGCGGTTATTGGAGCAACGACGCTTTTAGTGATGATGTTGGTCGGTATAAGTAATCAATACCTCGCTCAATTCCAGCAGCCATATAGTTTTGAAGCGCAGGCTGAACCGACGGTCGAAATTATTGACGCACTCATTACGCTCGATATTGCGTCTAAACCGGCTGTGCGAAGTCAGGCGGGACGTGCATCTCTCTCCAGTAAAAACACTGGCATCGGTCTACAGGTGTCTGAGACAGCCGCAGCGTCCCCTGTAGAGGCGGATCTTCCTTCCAAATTTTCCACTTCGCAATGGATACAGATGAATGGACCGCAAGGCAGTGGGGCATTCGACATCTTTGTAACATCTGACGGGTCGCTCTATACGCATTCGCCAATAAGTGTCTACAAATTAGCAGCGGGTGCGACTGCGTGGACCCCCGTAAATATCAATATCCCGCTCGGAAAGTTCCGGGTCCCTATAGCGGAGCATGTGGGTACCCTCTATATCATTTCTGGTGATGAATTGTTCACGTCAACCGATAACGGCGAGACGTGGAATGTACTGGGTACCGTACCAGAGGGAAGTATTTCCGATTTGATTGTGATAGATGTGATAGAAGGAGATAACTCACAAGCGCGTGCTGCAATGTATCTCGCCATGTGGGAGGAAGGTATTTTTCGATCTACGGATGCTGGTAAGCATTGGACACTGTTGAACGATGGATTGGCAGACAGAAAAAATTACAAACTGACTGCAGTCGGAAACACGCTGTTTGCGGGTACGGACAAAGGGCTTTACCGCCTCAACTCAGATGTCTGGACGCAATTATCTGTGGATACATCCAGATCAGTTCTCGCCTTGGAAGCCTCTGGAGATGATCTCTATGTCGGAACTGGCCGCGAAGTTGAGCGGAGTATGCGCGTCGATGATTCACGGAAAGGTAAGATTTTCAGATCAAGTGATCTCGGCGAGTCGTGGACTGAGATAACCCCCAGAGACGAACGGGGTCGTTTCATGGCACTGACGGGTATAAATATAGCGGTTGTCGGTGAAACGATATTAGTACGAGGGGTCAAACTATTCTCTTCTACAGATGGTGGATGGATTTGGACGGATCTTGGTCATGAGATCAATTACACCACATTTGTGGCACGCAACGAAAAGACTTTTTATAAAACCGGAATATACGGTATGCATCGCACGACTGATGGCGGTGAATCGTGGCATCCATTCATGGAGGGGATGATTGGGACCAATATCCTCGATCTGGTGGCACTCAATGATAGACTCTATGTACACACAGGCAAAGGGATTGCTAAATCCGTAGACGATGGCGAATCGTGGGCAACCCTTCCGATTGAAACCAGCGCGTACATAGCCAGCCTGTTAGCAAAGGGGCTACCTAATGGAAACTTCTATAGGCATTCAAAGTTAGTGACTGCTGGCGATGTGCTTTATGGGATCGCCGCTGATGACGATAATCTGCGGATTACCCATTTACCTGTCAATGATAATATGCTTGTCCCCGTTGAAGGTGTCCCTGCTTTTGATGCAGAAAAACTATCCCCCGCCGTGTTAAGAGAGATCGGGGAAGCGGAGGGCATTTACGCCGCTGATGGTCGTGAAAAAGAGGATGGATTGGTACATGAATTGCGAATCGCCGAAGACGATACGAGAGCCGGTGCGTTCGCAATCAGCGGCGATATATTCTATGTGGAATATAGACGTAAACTTTTTAAATGGAGACCGGGCAATCCAGAATGGATAAATACCGGATTAATAGATACCGGTAAGCGGTCCGATGATGGTTCAAAGAACGGTTTTAAATTGGCAGTCGCAGCGGAAACCGTCTACGTCGGTAAACGGGATGGCAAACTCTTTCAGTCCTTGGACGGTGGCGACAGTTGGCGGGACATTACCGCAAGCCTGCCGCTGCACTTTACCCAATTCAAAGAGATCATCTTCGCCGGCTCAACGGTCTACGTCGCAACGGACAAAGGTGTTTTGGTTTCGCGCACTGGCGCGCACTGGCGTGTCCTAACCGATGGTGCGGGTGATCGTGTTGTCATAGACAAATTCGCTGTGGATGGCACCAGCGTTTATGGGGCTGGCAATGCAGGGGTCTACCGTTTGGAGGACCGTGGACAATCGGAACAGATTTCCCCGAATGTGCCGGATAAAGTTCTCTCTCTTGTTGTCAATAATAATAGACTTTACATTGCTACCAAACACCACGGGATGCTCTATATCCCCCTTGAAAGAGAAGGGTAGCGGTTGGTTCGCAGACAAACGTTCGAGTAGAATCGAGACGACAAATGCTACTGAAATTTCTAATCATTGTAACAATCCTGTTTCTCTCACCCTTATCTGTTTCAGCAGGCACATTTCTGGATACCTTTGAAGACGGAAATTTGGACGGTTGGCAGGAGGTTGTTCCGTGGGATAGGGAACCGGGATCTTGGGAGGTTGTTGATGGTGGACTCCACGGGGTAGGTGAGGATATATCCCTGCGTCTATTCACAACTGGAAATGATACATGGAAGGATTACACAGTCGAATTTGATGTCAGGCTCCTTAAAAGAAGACCCGGTACCCCACGTATCTCGATTGCGGTGCGGGTTCAGGAGAAATGGATCGTGCAGTGCATTATGATGGAGCCAGTTATCGTGTTGCCTGGGGGTGGCAATGTACCAGAAAAAGGATGGGTGCATTGTTACGCTGGCAGTTTGAACGATGGAAAAGTTAAGGGACTTCTCTTGGAGCCGCATCCACCTTTAAAATTATTCAGATGGGTACATCTAAAGTTAAGTGCTGAAGGCAATATCTTCACCTTCTGGGTTAATGGTGAACAGGTGATGGAGCCTACAGAACTGCGTATTCGCAGAGACCGTGAAGGCTTTGAGGATTTTCCTGATTTTCAGACCGGGGGTGTCGGGATCGGTCTCGCGAATTGTACGGCGCGCTTTGATAACGTCACTGTCACCGGCGATAGCATTCCCGACAGCGGCGCATTCGCCGTAACGTCCCAGGGAAAACTTGCGACAACTTGGGGAAACTTGAAAAGATTTTAACGTCAATGGTGATAGCATTAAAAGGAGAATTATGATGAGATCTGTGATGATTGTAGCGACCCTTTTTTTCCTGACCTTCTCTGTATGGGCAGGCACATTTCTGGAAACCTTTGATGGCAAAGATTTAGATGGATGGCAGCAAATTTGGGCGGTTAAGGGACCCGCTGTCTGGGAGATTGTTGATGGTGAATTGCACGCAGAAAGTCGTGACGCGTTTATTCATTTGCTGACAACTGGAGATACCACGTGGGAAGACTACACGATGGAACTTGATGTCAAGCCCCTAAAAAAACACGGTATTGGCGGTATCTCGATCGCTGTGCGGGTTGACGGAACTTGGTTGGTTTACTGCAGTATTTCTGATCCGGTAATTATAAGGGGTGATGATCCTCCTGTCCAAGAAAGACGAGTAGGTTGTCGCGCTGCCGGTTTGCACCTGCCACCACGTGCCATCCTTTTCACTGAACTGCGTCCACTTTTAAGATTAAACAGATGGGTACATCTGAAATTAAGCGTTGAAGGTGATATCTTTACCTTCTGGATTGATGATGAGCAGGTCATGGCACCGACGAAACTTCAAATCTTCAAGCAGATTGATGTCTTTGCTGATTTTCCCGATTTTCAGACCGGGGGTGTCGGTTTTGGGCTTTGGAACTATACGGCAATCTTTGATAACATCACTGTCACGGGCGATAGCGTTCCAAACAGCGGTGATTTCGCCGTAACGCCACAAGAAAAACTCGCGACAACCTGGGGACAGTTGAAGAAATTTTAGTTCGGCGGTATATCCTTTGTACCACAATCTGTTAGATTGTGATCCTTCGGAACACGAGTGGTTCTATTGCGTCTAAAGGTTTTCTGAAAACTCTCACTGCGAGGCAAGTTTACGGTACGAAACCTCCACGAATAATGAAACACCCTCAATTAACTTCACCTGGCGTGTAAGAATTTGAACTGCCCTTAACCTTCCGTTCACTGTTGGCAAATTTGCTATTTCTCATACTGAATTGCTTGGAGGATAAAAAATGAAAATAAAACATATCTATACAGCCGTTGGCATAACACTCCTACTGAATCTATTCCTTTTCAGCATAAATGTTTGGGCGGATACGTATATCTCCTTTAGTTCCAACCGGGCTGGAAACTATGACATCTATGTTATGGATATATTCGGAAACAATCTACGCAACTTGACGAATCACCCCGCTTACGACGGTGACGTAACATGGTCTCCTGATGGAGATTCTTTCGCTTTTGTGTCGAACCGGGATGGACACCGCGATATCTACATTATGGATGTCGATGGGATAGCAACGCAACGATTGACAAATCATCCAGAGGAGGCTACCCAGCCTGACTGGTCGCCTGATGGAAATTGGATCGTATTCACGTCGGACAGAGCGAGCAGAGAAAACTATGATATCTACAAAATAGGTGTCAACGGTAGAAATCTACAACGGCTCACGAAACATAAAGCATACGATTCGGCACCGGCGTGGTCGCCTGATGGGAAACAGATTGCTTTCTCTTCCCATCGCGATGGAAGCATGGGGATCTATGTGATGAATGCCGACGGGAAACATCTCAAGCGCATTACACAGGCAGAGGTTAGAGCGATATCTCCGAACTGGTCACCTGATG
Organism: Candidatus Poribacteria bacterium; assembly: GCA_003635255.1. Lineage (GTDB taxonomy): Bacteria > Poribacteria > WGA-4E > WGA-4E > WGA-3G > WGA-3G. The sequence continues at coordinate 10,393 of PYJC01000098.1, forward strand.
GGAAACAGATCGCTTATTCTGCAAATTTTGCGGGCAGTGGTATCTACGTCCTTGATATGCTTAGGAAAGATTTGCGCCGCGTGACACCTATGGAGATTTGGAGTAAGCACCCAGCGTGGTCACCCGATGGTGATTGGATTGCCTACGATATGGAACCTGAAAATCCGTGGGGCAACCCGAAGGAATTGGATCAAAACATTTATATCGTCGGTGCTGACGGCGGTAGACCTCGCCAAATCACAGCACATGCGGGAAAAGATCGTGATCCTGCGTGGGTGCCGGAGGAGTTTTTCTCCGTATCCCCGAGCACAGCGAAGCAGACAACGTTATGGGGTAGACTCAAGCAATTGGAAGATGCTTCCAAGTAGATACTGCATTATAGGAGGAATTTATGCGTATGAAACGCACGCGAACTTATGTGATATTAGGAATGGCGTTATTGCTAAGTATCAGCCTGTTCATCAACAGCGGCTGGGCAGCAAAGACTGAGATTATTTCTTTTGTTCCCAGAACCAACAAAGACCGTTCCATCCATTTCATAGATACCCAAGGCGAACTTCTTCAAGGATTGATGGTGGGGTCTGGACGCATAGGTAGCTTTAGCTGGTCCCCTGATGGACGTTCGATCGCCCACGGTTCTAATCAGGATGGGGATCCTGATATTTATGTGAGGGATGTGAGAACAGATGTAGAACGTCAGTTGACGTTCCACGATAGTAGAGATATATGGCCCGCTTGGTCTCCGAATGGAAAATGGATTGCATTCATCTCCGAACGCGACGGGGAGATGGACATCTATAGAATGGATGCAGATGGCGCAAATGTGAAAAGACTGACGAACCGAGGCGGCTGCAAAAAACCGGCTTGGTCTCCAGATAGCCAATCGATTGCCTTTAGTGCATCCAAGAAAGAGGCAGAAATAGGATCCGATCTTTATGTTATGAGTGCTGAAGGAAGAGGATTGAAGCGGCTTGTAGATACATCAGCCGGTGTATGCACATGGTCGCCTGATGGTAAAGAGATCGCTTATATTCCACCTGGAGATGCTGTCGGGGGCGTTGCGCTCTTCAGTATTGATATAAATGGCAAAAACATGCGGCAACTCACCCGGTTGTATGAGGGATTGACATTAATCACTTCACCGATATGGTCGCCGAGTGGAAAATGGATCGCCTATATTTTGACTGAACCGCCAGAAGTATTGGGCCAAAGATTACTCGAAGGGGCGCGGATTCCGGCAGATGAGCTTTTTGCTAACGCGGTCATCTGTATTGCCAATACAGATGATGTTGGGGGTGGGGAGCCCATTGAAATGCCGAGAGGGTTAGTGCCTGGTCATCTTGAGTGGATGCCAGCGGAATTTCTCTCAGTATCCCCGAGTGCGGAGAAGCGGATAACATTCTGGGGAGCACTCAAGCAGAAAGAGCATACTTCCAAGTAGCTGCCGCGTTATAGGAGGAATTTGTTAAGATGAGAGGCACACGAACTTATGTAATATTACAAATGGTATTATTGCTAAGTATCAGCTTGTTTATCAACAACGGGCGGACGGCAGAGACTGAGATTATTTCTTTTTTTCCCAAAGAGAACGGAGATGGTTTTATCCATTTCATAAACACCCGCGGAGAACTGCTTCAAGAACTTCCTATACCAGATGTGAAGTTTCCAGCAGGTTCCATCACCTGGTCTCCTGATGGGGGTTCATTTGCCTGTCACCTACGCCAAAATAGAAATCTGGATATTTATGTGGTAGATGTGAACAAGAAAACACACCGTCGGTTGACTGTCAATGCAAGCAGAGATCGTTGGCCCGCTTGGTCCCCGAATGGGAAATGGATTGCCTTCGTCTCGGAACGTGCCGGGGATATGGACATCTACAGAATAGATGTGAATGGAAAAAACTTGAAGCAACTGACGAAACAAGGCGAATGCCACAAACCCGACTGGTCCCCAGACAGCCAATGGATTGCGTTTACTTCGTCTTCGGAGGGAAGATATTTTATTTTTTTCATGAATGCTGATGGTGGAAGATCGAGGAAGCTCACAGAAGATGTGCTCGTTTCTATTCCTGGCTGTACGTGGTCTCCTGATGGCAAGCAGATCGCTTTTGTCTCCCGAGATGCTGAGGGCGGAATGGATATTTTCAGTGTTGATGTAAATGGAAAAAACTTGAGGCAACTGACGTGGGCGGATCAAGACGTATTCATTTCTTCACCTGTATGGTCCCCGAGTGGAAAATGGATTGCCTATATTTTAACTAAAACGCTAGGGCCGTTAAAACCAATTTTAGTCGCTGAGGATTTTGATGATCCAGTTATCTGCGTCGTAAATACAGCAGGCGGGGGAGCGGGGAAACCCCTTGAGATGACAAAAGGCTTAACAGCTGGTAATGGGCTTGATTGGGTGCCTGGTTTTCTCTCCGTATCTCCGAGTGCAGAGAAACAAATAACACTTTGGGGGGCACTCAAACAATCGGAAAATACTGCCAAGTAACCGTCATATTATAATAACACAACTTGCTATCTAACGAGTTTCATACATTCAAGCAAGGGACTAGCACTTTCCACACTCCAGCGGAGTGTTATATCTATAGAAACCGCGCATTCAAATACCCGCACTCCAGCGGAGTGCTATGTGCATAAAAAGGTGTCAACTTGGGTTATTATCTCACTTACCCCCATTTTTTTCTGAGGTATAAGATTAGGGTTTGTGAACGGGTATAGGTATGAGAAACCGACGCTAATAAATGTCAAAGAGCGTATCGCCTCTACACCGAGGATCCGTGAAAAATGAGAGGAGATACCCCGGATGCCAAACGTCAGCAATCACGCGCTTGATAACGTTTATGACCGAATA
>PYJC01000099.1 GCA_003635255.1 Candidatus Poribacteria bacterium
AAGAGGATAGGATCCTCGTTTGGTTTTGGATTGGCAAACATGACGAATACATGCAACAGATCCGATCCGCCTTTTAATGAGTCGTGAGATTGAGATTTTATTTAACCCAAGGAGACAAACATGGAAAAAATTCAGACCCTTGAAATCTACGATGCGGAATACGAAACAACCTATACTGCCCAGATTCAAAAAAACGGCAGTAGTTGGATAGGATGGATACAAGAACACCCCAAGGTGAAATGTGAGGAAGGTACACAAGAAGCATTGCTGAAGACCCTTGAAAACACGCTTTATGAAACTTTAGAGGCTGATTGGGAAGCGTGGGATAAGCAGATCGAGGAAGACATAAAATCCGGGAGATTTGATAAACTTCGCAAGGAAACCCTTGAAGATTTAAGGGCAGGTAGGTGCAAAGATCTATAAAACACGCAGAGAATTTTGGGACCATTATCAAAACCTGCCTCAAGAAATCCAACGACAAGCCGACAAGTGTTTTCAATTGCTGCAGCAAGACCCAAAACACCCTTCTCTGAATTTCAAGCAAGTTGGAAAAACGGATTGGTCGGTGAGAATTAACAGGTCCTATCGCGCTTTGGCATTTGAAGAAGATGGGACTTTCGTTTGGTTTTGGATCGGTAAGCACGACGAATATATGCGACGGATTCAATAACTGTAAACTTCTGTAATATTATCTATAAATAACATATTATGTTAACAATCGGTAACCTCAACATTTCAGATTTTCCACTATTGCTCGCACCGATGGAAGATGTGAGCGATCCGCCGTTCCGCGTTGTCTGTAAAGAGAATGGTGCGGATCTTATGTATACGGAATTCATCTCCTCGGAGGCACTCATCCGTGATGCTGCGCCCAGCGTTGCTAAGTTAGATATCTTTGAAGCGGAGCGACCTATCGGCATCCAGATTTTTGGACACGACATCGAATCCATGCGCGCTGCTGTCGAAATCACGGAGAAGGTTCAACCCGATATTATCGATATTAATTACGGCTGTCCTGTCAAGAAGGTCACGTGTAAAGGCGCGGGTGCCGGTATTTTACAAGATATACCCAAGATGGTGAAGATGACTGCCGAAATGGTGAAAACCACCGACCTCCCTGTAACCGTCAAGACGCGGCTCGGTTGGGATGATAGAACGAAGTACATCGTTGAAGTCGCGGAACGGCTACAGGATGTCGGCATTCAAGCCATCGCTATTCACGGCAGAACCCGGCGACAGATGTATAAAGGCGATGCGGATTGGACACTCATCGGTCAGATTAAGGATAACCCGCGCATGCATATCCCTGTCTTCGGTAACGGTGATGTTGATAGTCCTGAGAAAGCGGCACAGATGCGCGGGCAATACGGTGTTGACGGTATCATGATTGGGCGCGCCGCGATTGGATACCCTTGGATTTTTAATGAGATCAAACACTATTTTGCGACCGGCGAATTGCTGCCGCTCCCCTCGATAGACGAACGTATCGCTGTTTTCAGAAAGCACCTCGATTTCTCGATTAAGTGGAAAGGCTTAAGACGCGGGCTTTTAGAGATGCGTCGGCACTATAGCAACTATTTCAAGGGGATCCCACACGTCAAACCTTTCCGCTACCGTCTCGTCACATGTGACAGTTACGACGGTGTTTTAGGGATTGTTGCGGAACTCCGAACGCATGCGCTCATGTCGGCGATTTCATAACCCATCGCAGAAGTTGGAAGATCGCGAGCACAGCTCGCTCCTACAGAGGATTTAGGAGATCGCCAATGACAAGAAATACTCGCTCCTCCAAAAGAAAAAGATTGCTATGATTTGGTGCTTATTTTTCTTCAAAAACCAAACGTCCTAATATACGCTTGACTTGAAAACCAAATAATTCTATTATATTAAAAAATTCAAATCTCTGTAGTAAAGGACTCACAATGGATAAAATACCTTTTATGAAACTAAGTGGTGCGGGTAACGACTTCGTCATTATCAATAATTTTGCAGAGATCGTTGATAGCACCGATACAGCATTTGTGCAAAAACTCTGCCAACGCCGTATGTCCGTTGGTGCTGATGGCATCCTTCTCGTCGAAAAGGCAGATGATGTTGATTTTCGGATGCGCTACTTTAATGCCGATGGTGGCGAGGTGGAAACGTGTGGAAATGGTGCACGCTGTATCTCTAAATTCGCCTACCTGAATGGCATCGCGTCTGAACAGATGCGATTTTTAACGAACGCTGGCATTTATGAATCCGAAATAGTGGGCGAGAACGTTAAAGTTCGTATGAGCGATCCGACGGATATTCGACTGAATGTCCCGCTCCAACTCGACGATGGAATGCACGCTGTCGGTTTCGCGAATAGTGGCGTACCGCATGTCGTTTTCTTTGTAGAGGATTTAGAACGGGCAGATGTTTTTAACCTCGGACAACAGACCCGTTATCACGATAATTTTAAGCCCGATGGTACCAATGCTAATTTTATCCGCGTCGAGTCGCCAGGGCTAATTGATATTCGGACGTATGAACGGGGTGTTGAAGATGAGACGCTCGCGTGTGGCACAGGGTCAATCGCCTCCGCCATTATCGCTGCGACATTGGGAAAGGTGGTATCCCCCGTCTCCGTCAGAACAGCGAGTGGCATCGTTTTAAAAATCCATTTTGAGGTAGAAGATGGAGCACCGCGAAACGTCTACCTTGAAGGCGACGCTCGTGTTATCTACGTTGGTGAACTTACATCGGATGCGTGGAATTATTAAACCGCTATGTAACCCGTTTCCTCCTGCGTGAGGTTTTATAGATACAAGGAGAATTTAGATCATGTTTCAAGGCTCTTATGTTGCACTTGTCACACCGTTTAAGGACGATGAATCGCTTGACGAAGCGAAACTCAAGGAACTGATTCAATTTCAGCTTGACGGCGGTACACACGGCATCGTCCCGTGTGGCACAACCGGCGAATCCCCTTCGCTGTCTGAGGTTGAACATGACAGGGTGATAGAACTCACCGTTGAGACTGTAAATGGAAAGGTCCCTGTTATCGCGGGTACCGGTTCTAACTCGACGACTCGGACCCTACGCGCGACAGCGCACGCCAAAGCCGCCGGTGCGGATGCTGCACTGATTGTCACGCCCTACTACAACAAACCGACCCAAGAGGGTTTGTATGCTCACTACATGAAAATCGCTGACACGGTGGACATCCCGATCGTTGTCTATAACGTTCCCGGACGTTGCGGGACCGACATTCTTTCACCGACGATCGCGCGTCTTGCGGAACATCCAAACATTGTTGCGCTCAAGGAAGCGACAGGTGAGCTCAAACGCGCCAGTGAAGTTGTCAACTTGTGTCCCGATGATTTCGTTGTGCTTTCAGGCGATGATGTCAATACACTGCCGATTCTCGCTGTTGGCGGCAAAGGTGTAATCTCGGTTGTCGCGAATATCGACCCGGCAGATGTCGCGGAGATGTGTAACGCTTTCCATGCAGGTAATCTTGAACTCGCCCAGAAACTTCACTATAAAACGTTGCCATTGGCGGTTGACCTGTTTATTGAGACGAACCCGATTCCTGCGAAAACCGCGCTCCAACTCATGGGCAAACTCAACGGCAAACTGCGGCTACCCCTCGCACCGATGGTCCCTGCGAATCTCGAATCCTTGCGTGAAACGCTGACGGAAACAGGTCTGATTTAGCGAAAAAAGTGGAAGGTGCGGTATCCCAATCTCACCTTCTTTATGAGTTGGAGGGCATCCATGTGTCTAATGACCTTATGAAACAAATCCAAAATCGTGTGAATTCTGATGTAGGTCGCCAGTTTCGTTCCTTTGGTAGTTTTACAAAAAAGCCCCAAAAAACTTGGTCCGTATCCGCATTAAAAGCATTTGCATTGTTCAGCATTGGACTTTTAGCAAGTACCTGGGCTTTTATTCTCAATTGGGCAGAATTTGAGTCATGGATTGGATTCACCGTAGTTTCAGGGGTGTCAGCGATTATCGTTGTGCCTATGCTATTTGTGGAGAATGTTCGCGTAACTGACAAGCCTCACAATGGGCAATTCCAAATCAGCCGTTACATCAATACTTTCCTATTCATTGGACTGGCTGTTATTAGCGCATTAATAGGCTGGTTCATAGGAACATTAGTGAGCAAGTTCATAGGGGTACCTTACTATCCAATACAATGAGGAATAGACGCTTATGAAAATGTTTTACACGGCTATATCAATTACACTAATTCTTTGTTTGTGTTGGGTGATACTCTCCGATAAAAATGAGAATGTTGCAGCAGATATCAATGAGGATGTAGCGACAGAAATCGAGGCGTTAATAACAGAAAATCTGAGGGCAACCGAAGCTGAGGACATACAAGGCGTATTGGATACAATGCATACCCAATCTCCTGTTTATGCCAATACGGAAAAAGTTCTTATTTCTCTATCTGAAACTTATGACCTAAAATATCAGATGCGACTATTCCGTTATATTGGACAGGATGGTCCGTACGCGATCGCGAGGCTTGAGTTTTCCACGAAAAAGGTTGCTGGACCAGCGTTTAACGATAACATCCTTGATACATTTCATATTTTCCGAAAAGAAGATAGCGAATGGAAGATTTGGAGCATGGCGATCCTTGAAACAAACTTTACCGAATAGATAGTTTGAGTCTTTTTGAGTGCCTATAACTTTTTAGGTCATAATTTACGGACTAATTTATGGAAACTAAAATGTCTGACACTCCGATAAATCAAACACAGCATCCCATCGATTCTGACCCACAGCCGACGTTCAATGCTGATGATAGCGTCGTAAAGGAAGCGCAAAAATCGTGGAGCTTACCGACTTCAGAACGTGCTTTGCTTACTATTGTCGGGTTTTTCACATATTTTTTAGCGTTTCGATCTGGCAGAGCTTTAGTGGAGTGGCAATTCGGATTGACAATAACTTTGGCAGTAGTGATGGCTATTGTCGTACCTGCCTTGTCGAGAAAAAATAAACGTGTAACCAGTGAACTCAACGACGAAAACTTCTGTCCCTGTTTTACCTGTTCTATTGAATACTTGTTATTGGTTGGAGTTGGTCTCATTCCTGTATTAGCAGTTTGGATCGGTGGAAGAACAACATACAAACTAATAGCAGGTTTAGGAGCAATACTAATTATTTTCGTCCCCATCCTATATCTGGAAAACGAACGCGTAAGCAGTCAACTCAGCAAAGAAGTCACCGAACCGAGAACCTTCTGGCACGCGCTTACTTTCCTTGGACTCGCTATTATTATAAGTGGGGTAGGTTGGAGCGGTGGAACGGCTATGCGCATGTTCATAGAGACAGCAATGCCCAAACTGACGTTCCTGTGAAAAATACCGCTTATTTCGATTCTGTTGAAAATTCGTCCGGCACCAACCGATGCACTGTGTCAATCACCAACTGTTCAACACCGGGTGCAAACGGGGTCGGGGGACCGAAATAGAGCATTGCTCCGCCTCCTTCATAGCCACCTTCTGCTAATACCCGTTCTGATGGAATATAGCACGGAAACGCGTTTGCGTATGCCCCTACCCACAACCGTTCCGAATCCAACTCACGCTTCAGACGCAGCGAATAATCGACGACCACCTCACTCGCAAGGAAAACAATAGCGAGTTCATCGCTGAATCTCCACGCCTGTACGGGATAGGAGAGTTCGGTTTGTATCGGTTGTCCTTTCTGTAAGCGTTCGAGGTGTTTTTGGGCATGATAGGCATCGTGACCGCCTGCTGCTACACGTGCCTCCCATTCTTCACGGGTCGGTAATGTATCAAAGGGTAGATTGACCCGTTCAAACGCGCCAGTTGGAACACTGGAAAGCGGTTTAGCATCCCCTTTAATCAGGCGTTGGACTTCTTGTGAGAGTGCCGCTCCATGCGCTTTCGCATAGGCGAGACGGGTGCTAAAGACCTCCTCTTTTCCTTCTGGCATCGGCATCATCCGCGATTCGGGGTTCGCGTCGCCACCGCACCCGATAGAGATTAGCGCCTTTACGCCGGGGAGTGCGTTTTGGATTTCCTCTTGCGCAAATCCTGCCCAGTCACCACAGATATGATTGTCAGTTCCTGCCAACGTTGTACAATGGCATGCGTAACTCACCCACACGGCGCGCAAATTTCCGTCTATGTCTCTGACCTGTAGGCACGGCAATGCGTGATCTACCGGTCCACCTTCAGTCCGCCGATTCTTCGCGAATCCGACTTCGCCGATGCTCCATGTTAATCGTGCGGGTTCACGGTTTGCCAATGCCTCAAGTGCGACCTCTTCCATCCAGTCTTTAAATTGTCGGGTGTATCGGTCTATCGTTTCCTGCTGGTCAGGCGGAATATCCGAACTGAATAGGAAGGGTGCGGCGTTTGTTAAACAAGGCGCGCTATGTGTATGTGAAAAACATGCTACGAAATGTGCACGTGAAACACCTGTTGTTTCTCTGACTCGGCGCGATACCTCTTCGGTCAATTCGTCGGGTAAACCACAGTTTTCGACGGTCACAAGGACAACAGGTTCATCCGCATCACTGCCAATAGCAAGTGCCTTCGCCCATATCCGCTGGATGATCCCGTCGGATTCTGTACGACGGCTGCCATAACCGCTGAGTCGTATCGGGTAATCTGGGGTAATATCTACTTCTGCAACGCCAACTTGTATAATATCATTGTTACCTGCCATGCGAGTTCCTCCTTGCATCTATAATCGCCCTGTAAATATAAACAGGACTTACGCAAATTTAGCACGCGATAGTAGACTTTTTAGTTCTAAACCCCCTAAATCCCCCTTATCAGGGGGACTTTAAGAGGAATGCGTAAATCCTAACAAACAGATGTCTATCGGAATTGTAAAGGTATCGGCATCCGACGCTATTGCGCATCTACGCTCATCACCTCAGCAAAGATGTCCTCTAACGAGTGTTTCACTTCACGTAACTGACGGAGTTGTACACCGGTATCGTAGGCGAGTTGAAAAAAGAACCTTGTGCCTGTCCCTCCGTGGCTCCCGGACGTAACTCGAAGGTGTTTATCAGGACGCACTTCAACGCGATAATTCTGGCGTTCCAAAGCGGTGATGTAGGCATCGCTGTCCCCTACAATCCGCAAATCGAAGGCCTGTCCCTTGTTCTGCCTCAATGTTTCGATTTGTTCTTGAATGACAACGCTACCGTGTGAGAGCGCGATAATCTCACTGCACGCATACTCCACATCAGGCAGCAGATGTGAGGACAAAATCACATTGATGCCTTTATCCATCGCTATGTCTTTAACGAGTTCAAGCATTTCTTCTCTGCCACTTGTATCCATCCCGTTTGTGGGTTCATCAAGGAGTAGTAACTTTGGATCGTGTATCAACGCCTGCGCCAACTTCACGCGCTGTTTCATACCTGCTGAGTATCCGTCTATTGTTCGATAACGTTCTTCGTCCAATCCGACGTAATAGAGCACTTCGTGTGCGCGTTGCATGGCATCGCGGCTCGGCATCCCACAGAGTTCGCCCGCATAGGAGACGAGTTGGACAGCGTTCATTCCGGGTATCAAACATTCGTCTTCCGGCATGTACCCGACTTGTCGTCGGATCTCTAAAGGATTTATTCGTACATTCAGCCCAAACACAGCAGCGGAGCCTTGGCTGGGTTGGATGAAGCCGAGGAGTGTCTTTAGTAAAGTGCTTTTCCCGGCACCGTTAGGTCCCAATAGACCGACTGCTCCGCCTTGTACTTCCAGTGATAGGTTGTCTAACGCAGCTGTCGTACCATAAAAGAGTGAGAGGTTTTTGATTTCAATTAGCATTTTTTAATTAGAGTGTTTAGTTCTCAGTACGCGTTTTCCGATTTGGGTCAGGATTTCATACGATATCGTGCCAGCACGGTGTGCGAGTTCATCAACAGTGATTTCCGCGTCCCCTTGCTTGCCGATCAAGACCACTTCATCGCCAACAGACACATTATCTGTGGGTTCAAGTTGCACCACACTTACATCCATGCAAACCCTTCCGATAACTGGGTGGCGCATTCCGCCGATCAACACCTCGCCTACATTAGAAAGCGCCCGCGGATAGCCATCGCCGTAGCCTACCTGTACCATCGCCACGCGGGTCTGATGCGACGCTTTATATGTCAATCCGTAACTCACGCCTTCCGCTTCCGAAATAGAACCGACCCATCCGATCCGTGTCTTCCACGTAAGCGCGGGTTCTAATACGATCGGTTTTTCGGATGCCGGATAGATTCCGTAGAGACTCAAACCCGGACGCACGGCACCGAAATGCGATTCTGGAACCGCCAATGTCGCCGCGCTATTTGCTACGTGGATTAACTCGCCACCGTCAGAAATCTTTTCAAGTACAGACGAAAATCGCTCAAGTTGAACAGAAACATAACTTTTATCCGCTTCATCTGCGGTCGCAAGATGCGTAAAAAATCCTGCGACTTCAAGCCGATCCAACGTTTTGAGTCGGTTCAAAAACTGCGTTGCTTCTGTCCAACGAACACCACTCCGGTTCATCCCGGTATTGATATCGATATGGACGTGGACAGGTTTGGACGCGATCTCGTTGAGTCTGTACGCAAATTCCCAATCCCCAATCGTCGGTGTCAATCCGTGTGTAACGATTTGTGATGCCTGTTCGGGGAAGGAACTAAAAAGCACAAGCATCGGTTCGCGGATACCTGCCTGACGGAGTGCTACGCCTTCCTCAATTGTCGCAACAGCGAACATATCAGCAACGGAACGCAACGCCTCTGTGACCGGCACTACGCCGTGTCCATAAGCATCCGCTTTCACAACAGCGATTAAGCGTTTTCCAGTATATGCTTTTATTGCCTCTGCGTTTCGTCGGATTGCGCCCAGATCAATTTCTGCATACGTACGGTAATAATCCATGTTGTCTTTTTACCTTGCTACGTCAATAGGAAAATTATACCACACGTCCCGTAAATTTGCTATCGCTTTCGCACATCGTCCATCACACCTCCTGCTTTTGGGAGGTGGTAGTCCTGCCTTGAAACCGTAGAAACAATAGAATAAATACGATTGAGTTCGCCAGCAACATTGTTGAGATCGCATTGATCTTCGGTGTAATGCCGAACTTCAACAACGAATAGATATGGACGGACAAGGTCGTATAGCCAACACCTGCTGTAAAGAAGGTAATGACAAAATCGTCTATAGAGAGCGTGAAAGCGAGCAGTGCACCGCCGATAATACCGGGGGCAATGAGCGGAAATGTTATCCGCCAAAACGTCTGCCATTCGTTCGCACCGAGGTCCCGTGCTGCTTCCTCTAAAGTGTTATCGTAGCCTTGTAGGCGCGCCCGTACGACAATCGTGACGTACGCGATATTGAAAACGCAGTGTGCAATAATTACGGAGAGTAAACCGACAGGGATACGGGTTTGGACGTAGAAGGTCAATAACGCGATTGCTAAGACAATATCAGGGATGATAATCGGGAGATAGAGGCACCGCGTCAGAGCCGTGCGGAAACGGAATCGGTATCGTTCTATTGCCAACGCGGTGGTTGTTCCGATAACGGTCGCAATGATCGTTGCGACACCTGCTACTATCAGGCTATTTCGACAGGCGCGCCACAACGCTGCGTCCTCAAAGAGTTTCGCGTACCAACCGAACGTGAAGCCTTCCCAAACGGAAATCTGTTCTCCGCTGTTGAATGAGAACACCACAACCGCTAAAATCGGAACGTATAAGAAAAGATAAACCAACCCAATATTGGCTTCAAGAACTCGCTTCATATTTTTAATTTGCCCTAACGGGAGAAGTCAGGTTCCTTTAGGCAATAAACAACACATTCAAAAATCCACCTTCGCCTTCGGCTACTGGCTACAGTCTTTAGCTAGGTTTTTTAATTCGCCCTAACGGGAGACGTTAGGGCACTTCAGACTCACTCTGTTGTAAAGCGCGGAAATACATCACTGTACCGACGAGAACTATTCCCATCAACATAAACGAGAGCGCGGAGCCGAAGGGCCAATCCCGCGCGGTTTTGAATTGTCTCTCAATCACGTTACCGATATAACTCACTTTCCCGCCACCGAGGAGATCCGGTGTCAGAAACGCACCCACTGTCGGAATAAAGACCAGCATTGATCCGGCAAGGATACCGGGAAGGCTGAGTGGTACCGTTACGTGCCAGAAAGCACGCCACCGTGATGCACCTAAATCTTGTGCTGCTTCCAGCAACGACATATCTAATTGTTCCAGTGCTGCATATAACGGGAGTATCATAAAGGGTAGGTAACCATAAACAAGCCCGATCTGCACAGCGAGCGGCGTGTTCAATAACTCTAACGGTCCCCAGTTCGGGAACACTGCTCCCAAGAGGTTGTTCAAAATGCCTTCTGTGCGCAAAATCAGTATCCATGCGTAGGTTCGGATGAGGAAGTTTGTCCAGAACGGGACAACGACGAGCAGTAATAAGATATTGTGGTGTTTCGGTTTGTAGCGTGCCAGATAGTAAGCGAATGGATAACCGAGGAAAAGACAGATCGCTGTGCAGACTAATGCCGTTGACACCGACCGCCAAAGAATACCGAGATAGAGTCCATCAAACAAGCGTTCATAGTTTTCGAGTGTGAAGACCCAGCGCACGCCGCCATAAGTCCCACGCTCTATGAAACTATAAATCAGCACAGAAACGAGTGGGAGCAGAAAGAAACAGATCAGCCAAAAGATAACTGGAAAGAGAAGAACAAAGAGATGATAATTACGACGCATATTCACTTCTACGTCTGCTGTCAGCGATCTCTTCGGTGATACCGCGCGCGTTGAATTTGAAGTGCCGTTTCGGCTCCTCAAACGGACTGTTGATAACAAGGTTGTCTATGTTAACTTTTGACATGTTCGCTCCTATTCATCCTCGATCTTCATCATTTTTTCCACGTTCTTAATCGATTTGTAAATGAGTCCCTTGTCCTGATCAAGTTCGTTTGTGATTTTATGGAACACTGTTGCTGTGTCGGTGTTACCTCGAGCTCATGCATCACCATGAGCTCCCAGATCTTCTTTTCGGTATCCACAGTATTCTTAGCGGTGTTAAACATCTGTTTGATCTGTCCCATTGAGATGGTGATTTTATGGATCGGATAATCTTCGTTTAATATCGCAATAATTTCGTCAAGTTCCAGATTCTCCCAATTTTCAAAGGCTTTCAGGATGGCAGCCCAAATCACAGTAGTACTCAGTTGCGTCTGTGTCTGTGACCAATGCACTTGCTCAATTCGGTGAGGTTTGCACTTATACAGGCGGATTTCATTAGTATCTTTAATTTTTACATACCAGATGCTGCCTTCCTCGCCTCTAAATATGGGGGCTTGACTCTCATTCAAGCCAGTGTGCAAGTTCTGCTTGGAGTCGTGCGACTTCTGCTTCAGCGGTCTCTGCCGGCGTTTGGAGCCACTGCTCCCTAACCGAATCGTAAACCTCTAAACGCCTCTCACGGATATGGAAATCTAAACCGAGAATATCTGAATGGATACTGCCATCAACGCCTGGTGGAATCGGGACGTACACGCCTTTGACCAACTGAAATCCCATTAGTGGCGAAGGTAGATAAAGTGCTTCAGCATCATAAAGTAGATAGTTCGGTATGCCCAACTGGGCGTAGAGTGTCATTTTGTCTGTGAGGTCGTTCTGATAAGTAGTTTTACTTGAGAACTCCATCACGAAGTCCGGTACTTTTCCTTCTTCCCATACTTTGTAGGTGTGGCGTTGCTTCTGACCGATACCGAAAGTGACCAGCACATCTGGGGCGCAAACTGCGCCGGGGCGTGAGACATTATTGAAATAGCAGAACCTTAATATACACAATAGTGTAGCAAAAAAAAACGCCTCTGTCAAATTCAATTTTACGGAACCTACCTTATTTTTATTTGATTCCAAGC
>PYJC01000100.1 GCA_003635255.1 Candidatus Poribacteria bacterium
TACCATTGACGAAAGAAGAGATGTTAAGGTTGGACTCCCTTGATGCGCCCGACAAAGGCATCTTTGATATCACCGGCTTAGCGTTTGCCACGAATCTCAGAGAACTCCACCTCGGTCGGAATCCAATAACAGATTTGCGTCCGCTCGCAAACTTAACGAAACTTAAAGATTTACATATCGGAGATATCTCTCTACCGATGGCAAACCTCGATCTCCATCCGTTGACGAATTTAACGAACTTAGAGCGGCTCATTCTGCACAGAAGCGGCGTTTTGGATCTAACACCGCTTTCGGGATTGACAAAACTGCGGATATTATCCATTGAAGGGAATTCAATAACAGATTTGCGACCCCTCTATAGATTGAATCTGAGGGAACTCGACGCGAGTCACTGTCCGTTAATAGACCTGCATCAGCTCGCGCGTCTCACCAGTTTAGAATATATCTGTCTGGAATACAGCGGTATTTCGGACATCCGTCCGCTTTCCGCGTTAACGAACCTGCACATCTTGGATATTAGATATAACGACATTGAAAACATCCATCCACTTTCGGAGTTAACTGCGCTGCGAACTTTGTGGGTACAGGGGAATCCGATAACAGATTTCACACCGATCCCCAAACTGAATCTCACGGACTTCAAATATGATGCTATCCAACAGATGGCGCAACAAACTAACTTTGCCGAAGCGTGGATGCCAGATGCTGCGTTGCGCATCGCAGTACGCGGTGAGATTGGACTCCTACCGAATGTGCCCCTTACGAAAGAGAAGATGCTACAGCTGCAGGAACTGAATATCTCCGACAAAGGTATCCATAACATCCGTGGCTTAGAGTTTGCGACGAACCTCAGAGAACTTAACCTGAGCCGGAATTCGATAACAGACCTATACCCATTGACGACTTTGATGAACCTTAAGGTCTTGAATATTTCGGGGATGACACCCAACACACCGAATCTTGATCTACACGCACTGACGAACCTCATCAACTTGGAGCGACTTTGGCTGGCGAATAGTAAAGTTTCAGATATCCGTCCGCTTGCTAAGTTGAAGAGACTTCATATCTTGGATATTAGCGGCAACGCCATTGGAGACATCAGTCCCCTTGCGAGATTAGTCGCTTTACGGACATTGCAGGTTCAAGGAAATCCGATAACAGACCTTACACCGCTCGTTGAATTAAACCTTATAGATCCGAAATAGAATGAAGGGTGCTGGCACTTGGTGATTGTTGCGAACGCATTTAGTGAATAACACAAATAGGAGACCATAAGTGTCAATTTAGCGGTCCTCCAGACCCGGTAGGTTCGGTTTGCAACCGAACCATAGGTGTCAATTTTAAAAAACAACCCTCGCGGTCCCCAGGCCGGTAGGTTCGGTTTGCAACCGAACCGGCTTCTACCCGGAAACCTTGAAGACTTCACACCCCTCTTCAGTCGCGTAGCGACGGAATGTCTATAGCAGCCGTATCAAACAAGGATCCAACCCTGTAAGGGTGGCATGTTTATATCTACAGTTGCTAAAACGCTATGAAAAATCCCTAAATTGACTATGGTTCGGTTTCCTAACCGCACCGATGTTGAGTGTATAAGTAATTACCGGATCTACTATAAAAAAGACGTGAAACCCAATAATTTCTTAAAATTGAATGACCCTGTCTGCTATAAAAAAAAATATAGACAAACCCGATATTTTGTGGTATCATTAAATACACATATTGAAAAAGATATTCAATACTTCAATTATTGAAGGAACAAATTCTCAAAAGGAGTATACGTTTTGCATCGACAATCTGCAAAGAAACACGCACGCGCGGACAACGCGAAGCGGATACGCAACCGCCACCGCAAATCAACACTGCGGACAGTTCTCAAACAGGCAGAAACCGCACTTGAAGAACGCAACGTTGAGACGGCACAAGAATTGTGCAAGACGACAGTAAGCCTCTTAGATAGAGCTGCCAGTAAAGGTGTCATCAAAAAAGGGACAGCAAATCGCCAAAAGTCCCGCCTTACCCGCAAGTTGAATGCGATCACCGCGGAAGCAGCATAATTTCCGTGCTTTATCCAAGAAGACAAGTCTGCAACAACGGCGGCAGACGGTTCTGAGGCGAGGGATACTTTTAAAAGTTTCATGTTATTGCACGCCTTGCGAAATTTAAAAATACGTTTCATGTTGTTGCACGCCTTGCGAAATTTAAAAATATGAACGCCCGCAAAGTCGCCTTAGAGTGTTTGCTAACCCTCTCGCACAGCAGCGCATCCATAGCGTCTGTTGTTGACAGCGCATACGAACGGTATGCAATTAACGGACGCGAACGTCGTTTCATCAATGGACTCGTCTACGGTGTTATCCGCTGGCAGAGACAGTTGGATTGGGTGCTGGATCAGTTTATTAATCCACGATTTCAGTTAAACGCGCGCCATCGTAATATCCTACGACTCGGCGCGTTTCAGCTGCTACATCTCGACGGCATCCCCGCACACGCCGCTATCTTTGAAACCGTCCAACTCGCAACTTCCCAGCTGCGACAAAACAAGAGACGAAAAACCGCAGGATTTATCAATGCTGTCCTCCGCTCCGTGCAACGTGAGGGTACCGCACTAACTTATCCGCCGCTTGATACGAACCCGACCGAACACATTGCGTTTTCGTTGTCCTACCCGACATGGTTGGTGAAGCGGTGGCTTGAGACACGCGGCGTTTCGTGGACGCTGGCGTTCTGTCGCGCCAGTAACCAGATCGCACCGCTCGCACTCCGCGTGAATACCCTCCTGACAAAACGTGAAGAAATTTGCCAATCGTTAGTAGCGAGTGGCATCCCCGCGACGGCTTCCAAAGTGGCACCCGATGGGATAACCCTCGAAAACCGTGCTATCACCGCTTTTGATGCTGCCGGTGAAGGGACATTAAAGGATATCCTTAACCGAGAAGATGTCTATGTCCAAGATGAGAGTGCAATGTTAGTGGCACACCTTCTCTCGCCGGAAGACGCAGAATACATAGTGGACTTGTGTGCTGCACCCGGGGGCAAAACGACCCATCTCGCGCATCTCATGGGCAATGCCGGAAAGATTGTCGCTGTAGACATGTCAGCGGAAAAGATCGCATTGTTGGAAAGAAACTGCCGACGTGTCGGCGCACGGAACGTTGAAACTCAAGTCATGGACGGCACAAAAGCCGATCTCGGATTCATTAAAACCGCAGATGCCGTGCTTATTGATGCACCATGCTCAGGGTTCGGAACACTCCGACGCCATCCTGACATCCGATGGAACAAAACCCTCAAACAGGTTCATGCGCTCAGCGAAGTCCAATATAACCTACTCAGGAACGCCGCAAAACACATCAAACCCGGCGGTGTGCTCGTCTATAGCACCTGTAGCATTGAACCGATTGAAAACGAGGAAGTCGTCCAGCGATTCCTAACAGATTTCCCGATGTGGACAGTAGAAGATGCTAAAGATTTTCTGCCCGATATTCCACCAAGCGTGATAACACCACAAGGTTTTATACAGACATTCCCGCATGAACACGGCATTGATGGCGCGTTCGCCGCACGCCTCCGACGGGTCTCGGCAAAATAGATGATTGATTTCAAGTTGTACGCCATTACAGACAGACACCGATGTGCACCTACCCCGCTGGTCGATGTCATTTCGGAATTGTTAGATGCCGGTGTCACCGCTATCCAATTGCGTGAAAAAGATTTAAGCGATACCGAGTTAATTCAGTTGGCACAACCGATCGCCGAATTGTGTCGAAATTACGAGGCGAAACTTTTCATCAACACAAACGCGCATATTGCACTCGAAGTAGGTGCTACAGGCGTTCATCTACCAGCGAATGCAGAATCGGTAGATACAATCAAAGCACAAACACATGGCAACCTCTATGTCGGATGTTCAGTGCACAGTCTTGACGCAGCACAAAAACGGGAAGCAGAAGGTGCAGACTTCGTGACTTATAGTCCTATCTATCCGACAGCAAGTAAACCCGGATACGGACCAGCGGTCGGTATAGAGGGACTCGCGAAGGTAGTAGAAAATGTTAGGTTACCTGTCTTCGCGTTAGGTGGGATTACACCGACACGGGTTGCTGAATGTTTAGCTGCAGGTGCATTCGGTGTTGCTGTGATGTCAGGTGTTATGTTACCCACAGGTGCTGGTAAACAAGCGAGAGGTTATCTCTGCGCTATCGCCCGCTTGTAAGCGGCAAATACATTGTTTTTGTTCGGAAAATTAACGTCCATAACTACTAAAAGGAGTTCAGATCATGAATCGAAAGCGAATTACGTTAATTTTAGCAACTATACTGTTAGTGTGTGGCATCCAAGGTGCCTCCAAGGCGTTTGAATACAATTTAACCCGATATGAAATTAATGTTGAACCACCAAGCTCAGTCAATATAATGTTTACCGTGCAAGATACCGATGGCAGGGGCATCTCACATCTAACAACCGAAAATTTTGAGGTGACCGAAAACGGGCAGGCAGTCTCTCCCACGGAGTCTGCAATGTACATCCGCAAACGCGCCGCAGCACCCTATGCGTTAAAGACGGTGCTGATGCTTGATAACAGCTTGAGCGTAAAGGCAGACTTGGAACGAATCAAAGCCGCCGCAGTCTCTCTGGTGCAAAACATCACGACGCAGCAAGAGATCGCCGTATACGAGTTTTCCGATAAACCGGTGCTGCTGCAAGATTTTACCAATAATGTTGCCAGCCTGACCGATGCTATTCAGTCTATCCGCCTCGGCTATGCCACCACGAATCTCTACGGCAGTATCGTTGAGGGCTGTTCGCGATGGGAGGATACCTACGCTACAGCCAAGATTCAACAAGGCTATCTTATTGTGCTAACCGACGGAAGTGACACCCAAGGCAGCCAGACCCTTAAGGGTGCCCTCAAAGCACGCGACCGCAGGAATGTTTTTACAATCGGTTTAGGCGCGGAAATTGATTTGGACGCACTGAAGCAGCTCGGCAACGCCGGTGCCTTCACTCTGAAGGATGTTACAGAGTTGGGTTCCCAGTTCATTTCGATCCAGCGAAAGATAGAAAGCTTGGCAGACAGTTTCTATTGGTTGAATTACCAGAGTCCAAAGCGTGGGGCCAAAACACATACGCTGCGATTGAAAGTCAAGGGTAACGCGCGCGATTCTACACTTCGAGAGGATTTTGACAGCCGTGATTTCTATTCAGTCCGTCCTGGTATAGTCATCAATTCTTCCCCAACACTACGTGACGGAATAGAAAAAGTGAAGGTTGAACCTCTACAGTCTGTAAGTCTGAAGGCGGCGACTTATTACGGCACCGCCGTGCCGCAATATACCTGGCGGTCCAACAATAGCAGTGTTGTCACAATCAAGGCGCATCCAGATGATATATCAGTGGGAATCGTTACCGCAGTTGGCAAGGAAGGGAAAACCACTGTAAGGGTGTCAGATGAGGCAAATCGATATTACAAGCAAATAGAAGTAATAGTATCATCAAGTATGGTGCTGATTCCCGCTGGCGAATTCAAAATGGGTACCTCTAGTATGCCTCTTAATGTGTCTTACGGTAGGGAGGAGATTCTGGTACATACGGTGTACGTCGATGCGTTCTATATGGACAAATATGAAGTCACCAATGCCGAGTATAAGAAGTTCCTTGATGCTAATCCAGAGTGGCGGAAAGGTTCAAAACTGTCCGCATCTCACGGTGGTTATGGGGACTATTATCTACGGTATTGGAACGGTAACAATTATCCGGAAGGTAAAGGGGACCATCCGGTCGTTCATGTGAGTTGGTATGCGGCGATGGCGTATGCAAAATGGGCGGGGAAACGTTTACCGACAGAGGCAGAATGGGAGAAAGCTGCGCGGGGTGGCTTAACGGGCAAATTCTTTCCGTGGGGGAATGGGTTTGATACTACCAAAGGAAACTACGATGATAATGTTGGCGATACTACTCCTATAGGTCAATTCACTCCGAACGGGTATGGGTTATACGATATGGCGGGTAACGTTTATGAGTGGTGTCTTGATGAATACGATCCGGATTTTTACGCAAATTCTCCGCGTCGGAATCCGATATCAGGGGCAAATACTATAAAGTGGATATTAGATAACTATATGGATGTTAGCACTCGCCGCGTGCTGCGCGGCGGCTCCTGGTCCAATTCGACATGGAGCGTGCGGGTCACCAGACGCGAATTCGATACGCCTAAGTTTAGGTTTGACATACCCCACGGTTTTCGTTGTGCAAAGGATCAGTAATTCCTTGAACCTTTACTGCTTTCTCCAATATGATTTTAACTTATAGTTATAAAAACGTGAGTTCGGTATAAGTCTGGCCCCCAATGGGAAACCGTAACAAGCTGCCTGATAAGCGGGATTGGGTGTTAGAATCCCCTATAAAGTGATTAAGTTTCCAATAAGCACTTATTTATGTCAAATAGGATGGCTATCAACGGAATAGTTATCAGTTACAAAAGGTTATCGGTTAATCAAACCTCTGTTTAACTGATAACTGACAACTCTTATGAAACAGATTTTAACAATTGCAGGCTCAGATTCAGGTGGGGGGGCAGGCATACAGGCAGACATCAAGGCGATTTCGGCGAATGGCGGTTTCGCGATGTCCGTGATTACCTCCGTTACAGCACAGAATACGGTAGCAGTGACCGACGCTTTTGATTTACCGATTTCACTGATTGAGGCACAGTTGGACGCGGTTTTCACAGATTTCGACGTCGCCAGCGTCAAAACCGGAATGCTCTCCTCGGCAGCAATTGTCGAAGCAGTCGCTGGAAAGTTGAGAGAATATACACCGCCTACCATCGTCATTGATCCAGTGATGATCTCCAAGAGCAAATTCCCGCTGTTGAAAGAGGAGGCGATTGGTAGCCTTAAAACAGCGTTGATTCCACTGGCGACGGTAATCACACCCAATGTCTACGAAGCGGAGTTGCTTGCACAACAGGACATCCGAAACATAGATGACGCAAAAAATGCTGCAAAAACGATTGCCGCACTCGGTTGCCATGCCGTCCTCGTCAAAGGTGGACATCTCATCGGAAACGACGCAACCGATGTGCTTTATTGCAACGGCGAATGGTCTTTTTTTCAAGCGGAACGCGTTGAGACGGAAAACACACACGGCACAGGCTGCACCTACTCCGCAGCCATCGCAACGCAGCTCGCACATGGTAAGGATTTAATTGATGCTGTCAGAACAGCGAAAACGTATATTACGGGGGCTATCCAGCATGCATTGGACATCGGACACGGACACGGGCCGACGAACCATTTTTTCCAGACGTAGGGGCTGGGTTACCCTGGAAGAAACACCCAAGCAAAACCCCCTACAACGGTTGTCGTCCGTCAAACCCGTCCTCAATTTCGTGCCAATAGCGGATCTGCTTTTCACCCATCCGCCAACAGAGGTAGACCTCCCTGCCGTCACGGAGGTGCGGGAAGTCAACTAATCCTGGATCAAGTCCTTTCAGATGACAGCCGCGGTCAGCAATCCGGTCCAGAACTTCTTGAAAACGGGTCGTTGCTCTGAGTAGCGCGGGCGTATGCTTACTGCCACCGTTAGAGGAGACCACCTCCAAGAGCGGCGTAATTTCTGCATGGAGTCCTGCGAGTTGGTTCCTTATCGCTCTTAACAGTGAAATATCATCAACTAAGTCTGGAATACATGCGTTGGCTTCTTCAAGCGTAAAGTATCGTTTTTCCTGCATCTTTAGTTTCCTTTCTTCTGTAGTTTCTCTAAGTTTACGAGAATTTACGTGAAATGTCAAATCAAGTTTAAGAATTTAACGGGACCAAGTAGTGAAAGCGACACCCATCGGACATACACGCATAGCAAGTGATGTCTAATAAACTGTTAATGATTGTGTCTGTTAAGTTAATCGTTAGCCCGTTTTTGACAACGGAAAAAACGGAGCAAAAACCCAATATTTAAAAGAATGGAAAACGAAACGGAATCCACAGAGCAACAGAATCAGAACGTCACTCGTGCCGCGGGGATTGTCAGCATCGCTGTGATGGGATCGCGGATATTGGGGCTTGCCCGTGAAACGGCGATAGGTTACTACTTCCCTTCAAAAAGCAGTGCAGACGCTTTTTATCTCGCTTTCCGTATACCGAACTTTCTACGCGATATGTTCGGTGAAGGCATCTTGAGCAAAGCGTTTATTACCACATTCCTCGCGACAGAAGCCGAAGATGGCGAAGCAGCAGCATGGCATCTGACAAACCGCATTTTTAATCTGACATGCCTCGTTTTAATCGGTATCATAATACTCGGTTTCACTTTCGCACCGGTTATCGTTGATGTGTTGGCACGAGACGATTTTAACCAAAATTTAGACACTGTTGAACACTTCGGATTTGACAGCAAAATTGAACTCGCAATTTATCTCACGCAGTTGATGTTTCCGTATCTACTGTTTGTATCATTCGCGGCAACTGCTATGGGGTTATTGAACAGCAAAGGCAAATTCGGTATCCCCGCGTGTGCATCCGCCTTTTTTAACGTGAGTTCTCTTGTTATCGGGATCGGCGGCTACTATTTGTGTCCACTCGTAGAGATTCACCCGATAACAGGGATGGCGATCGGTGTAATTATTGGCGGTATCCTTCAATTTCTGATTCAGGTGCCGTCTATGTATCGCGTCGGCTTTCGCTATCGTCCGATGCTCAGCCTGCGCGACCCCAGAGTGCTTCAAGTCGTTCACCTCATTGGACCCGCCGTATTAGGGGTCGCGGCAGTGCAGGTGAATCTACTGACAAACACATTTTTTATTACGACAGATTCCGGTTGGCTAACATGGATTAGCAGGGCATATCGCGTCATGCATCTCCCAATCGGGATTTTCGGTGTCGCGATTTCAACAGTCGCACTGCCACAACTCGCGAGACTCGCAACGGCTGGAGAGACCGAGAATTTTCGCAACGCACTCTCTTACGCACTCCGCTTAATGCTCGTCTTAACAATTCCCGCGGGTATTGGACTCATGGTCCTGTCAGCACCGATCTGCCGTTTGCTTTATCAATGGGGCGTAACTGTTGAAGAGGATACAATCGGAACAGCAGGACTCCTATTCGTCTATGCCTTCGGATTGTGCGGGTTCTCGACGCTGAAAATTGTTACAGATGGGTTTTACGCGTACAAAGACATTCGTGCCCCTGTGATCGTTAGTGTTTGTGCCGTCGTGCTCAATATCTATCTCAACTATCTGTTTATCTATCGCGGATTCTTCTTGGACCCACGTGCTGTGGTATTCTCGACTGTCTTGACTGTGACGCTGAATTGTGTCGTTTTACTGCTCCTGCTCGGACGTAAAGTCGGACAATTGGGACTTAAGTCGTTCATCCCATTAATGCTCAAAATTTTAATCGCTTCAGCAGTCATGGGATTTATCTGCTGGTTAACAAACGGTGTCATTGAAAACGATTGGCTCGGTACGACAGGCATCATCCCACGCACCATCGGGGTATTTGCACCGATAGGGTTGGGGCTGCTGATCCTCGCAGCGATGTATAAACTTTTAAAAATCTCCGAATTTGACGACATTTTGAATGTATTCAAACAGCGACTCGGAAAGTAATTTACCAAAAACCGATACAAGGATTATAATTAGAAAATGCTGACAAAACGAATAATTCCATGTTTAGATGTACGCGCGGGGAAAGTCACGAAAGGCATCGCTTTTAAAGGCAATGTTGATGTCGGCGACCCAGTTGAAATGGCGCGGTTTTATTATGAAGGCGGTGCCGATGAACTCGTCTTTTACGACATCACAGCAAGCAATGAACGGCGTGATATTATGATTGATGTCGTCTCCGCTGTCGCCGCTGAGATTTTTATCCCTTTTTCTGTGGGTGGCGGGTTGCGGACGCTTGAGGATATGCGACGCGTCCTACTCGCAGGCGCGGAGAAGGTAAGCATAGACTCCGGTGCCGTGCGGAACCCTGAGATCATCGCTGAGGGTGCGCGAGCGTTCGGCAGTCAGTGCGTCGTACTGAGCATGCAAGTAAAACGAGTCCCGAAAAGCGAGCAGATCCCAAGCGGTTATGAGATTTACATAGACGGCGGCAGAAAACCGGTCGGTTGGGATGCGCTGGAATGGTCAGCACGCGGTGTTGACTTAGGCGCAGGCGAAATTGTCGTCAATAGTATTGACGCAGACGGCACGAAAGCCGGGTATGAACTCGAATTGACAGGAGCAATTGCGGATCTGGTACCGGTACCCGTAATTGCCTCCGGTGGTGCAGGAAATCCACAACACCTACGGGATGTTTTTGTCGAAAGCAACGCCGATGCCGCGATTGTCGCATCTATCACACACTATGGTGAATTCACAATTGAGAACATCAAAACCTATCTCACAGATGAAGGGGTAAGCGTTCGAGATACTTGGTAGTGCTGGAAACAAAGCTTTCAACTAATCAAGATCATAAAACGCAATCTCATCAATTCAGACTCATTCAATTGTCCATTTTTTCAATCGAATTTTCGCCTTCAGGACCGGTAGGTGCGGTTTCCTAACCGCACCATAGGTGTCAATTTAGTGGATTTTCAGTAGCCTCTTGGATTCTGCGTAAGGTTGTATTTCTTCCAATGCTTCTCTGGAAAGAGCCACCGTTTTCAAATGAACGTTTTATGTCTTTGAAAGTTTTACGAAGTGCCGTTTTTGAGTGATGAAAACTCAATGTGAGCAGCCTCGCATAGCCTGCGATATGCTTTGCTGTTTTGATGAAACTGTGTTGTATATGTCGGTATCCGGCAGCTAACATGACAGCGTGTTGAATCAGAAGTGCGATGAGTTTGGCATAGATTTCAGATAGCATCCGATAGGGTTTCTGACTTCGTGAGACCTGAAGTTTTGAAATACTTTTGAAACACTTAAACAT
>PYJC01000101.1 GCA_003635255.1 Candidatus Poribacteria bacterium
TCGTGCGCAAGTACCAAAAACCGCTCCACGCCCTTGTATGGCGGAAGATAGGCGACTTCCACATCGCTGAAGAGATTACACAAGATATTTTCCTTAACGTTTACAAAAAGTTACAAACGCTAAAAAATCCGAATCTGTTTGCCGGATGGCTTTACGTCAGTGCCACGCGCCGATGCCTCGCTTGGTTGAAAAAGAAGCGGATTCCGATGGAATCGTTAGACATAATGTCGCCAGAAGAATTAGAAGAACTGGCTTATACCCAATACCGTGTCGAACAACAACAAGAAATCGTAAATGAACAGCAACGTGAGGTCGTCAAACGTCTCCTTCAAAAGTTGCCGGAGAGTGAGCGCACCGTTGTAACGCTGCACTATCTCGGTGACATGACCTGCGAAGATATTAGCCAGTTTTTAGGCGTATCACCGAATACAGTCAAGAGTCGGCTCCATCGCGCCCGCAAGCGATTGAAGAAGGCAGAGCATATCGTTCGCGAAAATCTGGGCGGTTTCCAGTTTACCACCACCTTAACCGAAAACGTCTTGCGAGAAATTGCCAGTATCAAACCGACGCCACCAGCAAACAGTAAGCCGTGGATGCCGTGGGCAGTCGCTGCCTCAACTGCTGCCTTGGTCATACTCCTGATGGGCAGCGGCACGCAATATCTACCCCGCTTTCAGCGACCTTATAGTTTCGACGCAACATCGGAGATGACCGTTGAGCTCGTTGATGCGTCCGTTGTCCATGCTTCAAAGCAGAAACTGCGTCCGAGAAATCAGATCGGAAACGCCGATACACCGGGGAAGCGTAACGAAAACGCGAACCGCGGTGCAAACACGCTTCAAGGCACCACCGATCAATCTGAGAAACCTGAGAAACCTGATATAGTCAAATCGCAGTGGATACCGATGGGTGGGCCAGAAGGCACTTCTGGCGGTAGAGCCGGCCTATTTGCGACATCCAAGCGAACCCTCTATGCCATTGCAGCGAGAGGGATTTATCAATTAACAAAAGATGAAAACGCTTGGACGCTTATCTGTAAAAGCACCCCAACCCGTCAGTTTCAAACGCCGATGGCAGAACGAGACGACACCCTCTATGTCTTGACCCCCGACGACCTATTAGCCTCAACCGATGCAGGTAAAACATGGGAAACCGTCGGTCCCCGACCAGCGGGACGTGCTTTTGAGTTGCTCATCACGGATGACGCGTTTTATCTCGTTTTTGAAAAACATATCTTTCGGTCTGATGATGTCGGTAAAACTTGGATACCGATGATGCAAGATTTGCACGCCTATATTATGAAAATGAATGGCGCACCTAACATCTCAATTTCGGATGCTGTCGCACTTGACAACAGAATATTCGTCGGGACAAACCGAGGACTGTATCGTGTTACCACAGATGACTGGCAGAGACTTTCTATCCATAATTCCGAATTCATTAATTCACTGTCAACCGTTGAAAATAGACTCTATGTTATAGCAGGTTCCGATTTTACACGATCCATAAATCTGTTTGACGAATCTCTTAACTTAGATCATTCGGTAGAAATATTAAAATTGCCACCGAGAATTTTTCGTTCAACCGACCTTGGCGATACATGGGTCGATATTTCACCGGTAATGGGAAAAAACGAAAGGGGTGAGTTGTGGATGGAACTACCGCCTACAAATGACGATTTCCGACTACAGATGTTCAGTGGTATCCAGTTAGTCGCAGTTGGCGAAATGCTTACGGTGATGGGGACACGCCTCTTACTGCATTCTTATGATAACGGCGATACATGGACAGATATCGAGGTTGATCGAAATTCATTAAGCCAGAGTATCTTCCCTGTTGTTGCGTTGGACGAAAATAACTTTTATACCTCGGACATCTCCGGAATAGCGCGCTCAACGGATGCTGGTCTCTCGTGGCACCCCTTTATTACCGGAATAGTAAACGCTCATGTCCAGAATCTGATTGCCTTTGAAAATGTTCTCTATGCACTCACCTCTGAAGGCATCGTTAAATCAACAGATATTGGGGGATCGTGGGCACCTGTTAATCCGAATCTTGGCGACGGCGTTAGACAAAAAGGGCGGCTCCGAAAGAAACAGGCAGACCCAGATGTGCTGAGTTTTGCGAAAATCGCGAAAACTAACGGTACATTCTATGTCAGCAACGGTACATCTGATAAAGTTATGCTTTTTCAATTTTCTATTGATGGAAATGTGTTGGGACCTGTTCAAGGAATGCCAACTTTTGTTGAAGATACGCGATGGGTTGAATGGCAGAAAAAATTTGAAAAGGACCATGCCAAAATAAGCGAATTGAGTCGTCAACGACGAGCAGATATGCCCTATGTCATTGAAGAGCGGCTCACAAACGGTGGCTTTACAGTAACAGGTGAAACGGTCTACATGGAATTCCGACGCAAACTCTTCAGATGGCGGAAAGGTGAAGCGCAATGGTTCAATACGGGTCTTGTAGATACCACCGAGCGCGCCCCCGGTGCTGATACATCCAAAGGTCTCACACTCGCGGCTTCGCAAAACGTCGTCTATGCCGGTAAACGCGATGGATCGCTATTTCAATCGTTTGACAGCGGAGAGAATTGGAAAGAAATCACCTCAGATTTACCCTTCTCTTTCGCATATTTTGAAGAGATCGTTTTTGCGAGTGCTACCGTTTATATCGTAACAGATCAAGGTGTTATGAACTCGCACGACGGCAGCAATTGGAACGCACTCACCGATACAGATGGTAACCGTCCCTTTATTGCTCGGATAGCCGTGGAGGGTGATAAGGTCTACGGTGTCAGCAATCAAGGCGTTTATCGCATAGATACTCAGACAGGGACGTGTATTCAGATGTCATCCGAAGTCCCATACAAGATAACGGCTTTTGCTGTTGACCGTGGTATCTTCTACATCGGCACGCGGCATCGCGGTGTACTCCGCTTGCAACTTAAGCAACCTCACAATTAATAATTTTCCCAAAATGCACGTTTTCTACCGAAAAATTGTGTCTTTAATAGCAGGAAAGATATGTTCCGTTTTGAAAGTGGAGAGTTCATTTGGGATTCAAATGCATTGGTAACCAGTATCTATCAAAAGAGAGGTTTTTGTTTATGATGTCTCGATTACGCTTCATCGGGTTTCTTCTGCTCGTGGCAACACCTCCAATCGGGTGTGCGATTCTCTCTAACGCCTATCCCGTCATGTCCCTTCATCCCGTTCTCCTCACACAAGATGATCTCCCGACAATGCAACTAATGAGGAGTGAGCGCAACAATAGCCCCACAAAGGAATTATCTCGTATCGTAGAATTCGAGCAGTTGTGGAGTGAAGAACTGGTTATTCTATATTTTTTATTTAACTCCACGCCCGCTGCTCAGAAAGCAGCCTCGCCACTCTTTCCTGACGTGGAAGGCTATCGCCCCGAGCCAAATCCCAAGGAGGTTATAGGAGATGCAACATGGCGCGTCGAAAAACCGCCAGGCATCTATTTCGTGAAGCATAATGTCCTGGTCTACGTCCTCGTGAAAGGACACCCGTCACATCGACTGCCGTTCGCTCGGAACGTTGCCCGAAAAATTGAAGCCAAAATTACAGCAGTATTGCCCCAAAAATGAACGCGAAGTTCCCAAAAAACTTGGTTCGTTTGGAAAACGGTCTATCCAAACACCCTCTATCACACCAGACATCCTTTCCTTTAGATCTGCCTCAAAACACTAAATCTACCTGTTTTCAGAGTGCCTTCTGACCACTGACTGCTGATGGCTATTTGCTGACAACCATTCCTCAATTTAAAACCTTTCTCAAAAACACCAGAAGTGCTATAATAATATAACAAAAGATATGCAGAACAAAACCATCTGGTGCGCTGTCAGATTTATAAATGTCGTACGATAAGGTGTTCTAACAGGCGCGCCGAGTTAAACATTAAGGCTTTTTTCAGCGTCTTAATAAGATTGCAGACACACGTAAAATACACAAGGAGGAACAGAAATTTGCGTTATCGGAAACCGATCTTTTGTCGGTTATTCATTTGCCTTGTTTTAGTCGCCGTTTCCATGCCCGCTGTGGCAGGGGACTGGCCAACGTGGCGAGGACCGAATCAAGATGGCACCTCTACCGAAACCGAACTAATATCAACTTGGTCAGTAGAAGGTGAAAATCTGCTCTGGGAAGCAGAATTCATCGGACGTTCTACACCAATCGTCCTTAACGGCAGAGTCTACGTCATCGGACGTGTCGGTGAAGACATCACCGAACAAGAACGCGTCGCCTGCTTCGACGCAGAAACCGGTGAACTGATTTGGAATTATCAATTTAACGTCTTTCATACGACGATCACTTTCAATCGAGTCGGTTGGACAAGCCTCGCTGGCGACCCCGAAACGGGGAATATCTACGCACACGGTGTCCAAGGACTCTTCTTTTGCTTTGACAGGGACGGTAACGTCCTTTGGTCTCGTTCACTCACAGAGGAATATGGGCGGATATCGGGTTACGGCGGACGCGTCCACACCCCGATCATCGCTGGTGACCTTGTCGTTATCAGTTACCTTAACTCAGGATGGGGCGACCAAGCCGCAACACGCCACCGCTACTTCGCTTTCGACAAACACAACGGCGAACTCATCTGGATCTCAACTCCCGGTGGTAGACCTTTAGACACGACCTACTCTACACCCGTCGTTGCCAATATCAACGGACAACAACTCATCATTGGTGGCAATGCCGATGGCGGCATCTACGCCATGAAGCAGAATACCGGTGAAATGGTCTGGGGATTTAAACTGAGTCAGCGCGGTATCAATACATCTGTTATCGTTTCAGGCACGAAAGTCTATGCCTCACATGGTGAAGAGAATATAGATAATACGGCAATGGGGCGCGTCGTCTGTATTGATGCAACCGGCACAGGGGATGTTACTAAAACACACGAACTCTGGCGGTATGATGAGGTTAACTTTGGATACACATCTCCTACACTTAATGCCGGACGACTCTATATCGTCGACAACTCAGCGAATCTCTACGCCCTGAATGCTGACACTGGTGAAGTCTATTGGAACCACAACTTCGGCAAAGTCGGAAAAGGTTCGCCTGTCTGGGCAGATGGAAAACTCTACGTCACGGAAGTCAATGGCGGATTTACCATCCTTCAACCGGACGAGAACGCGTGTAAAACGCTAAGCACCCAAGAGATCAGTCGAGCTGAGGAAGAGCACTACGTCGAAATCTACGGTTCACCCGCGATTGCTGATGGACGTATCTATTTCACAACTGAAGAACGTCTCTACTGCCTCGGGAGGAAAAAATAATGAGAAATTTTATTCCACTTTACGTTATCCTGATCGTGTGTGTCCTCACCGCAGGTTGTGCCAGTAAAGAGATGGCACCAAAGCCTATTGAGATGAGCACTGCGCCCGCCGTTTCATTATTATTGACCCCCGCAGAAATACTCACATCAGGCGACCCTGTTGCGTTCAGCGTTATCGGATTCGATGCAGATGGAAAACAGACAAGTGCAATCGGTGCCACGGAATGGAGCAAAACCGGTTTGACCGGGACACTTGAAAGTAGCAAATTCACACCCGATAAAAGTGCAAGCGCGCATGCTGGCACAGTCACCGTCCAATCAGGTAATATGAAAGCACTGGCTCGCGTCCGTGTGATTCCATCACTCCCGTGGTCAGAAGATTTTGAGGCGATTGAACTTGAAAAGATACCCACACACTGGATTGGCGCGACCGGCAAATTCTTTGTGCGTGAGAAGGATGGCAATAAAATTCTTGTCAAACCACCCGCCCAACGCGGCTTAGACCGCTCTAATGTCTACATCGGTCCTGCTACAATGAAGAACTATCAGATTCAAGTTGACCTAATGGGCACAAGGAATAAGCGCAAACTCCCGGATATGGGACTCATTGCCAACCGATATACGTTGGATATGCAGGGTAGACACCAACGCCTGCAAATCCGTTCGTGGGCATCAGATTTACGGATGGCGAAGACAATCGACTTCACTTGGGAGACAGATGTCTGGTACACCATGAAAATGATGGTAGAGATTATAGACGATAAAGCCATCATCCGTGGAAAGGTCTGGCGAACCGGCGAATCTGAACCCGCGGAATGGACAATCACCGCTGAAGACCCACTGCCGAATCGCGAGGGAAGTCCGGGTATCTACGGCTACTCCCCAGCTGATATCTATTATGACAACCTTAAAGTATGGTAACCCACTAACCAACACCATGCGTAATATGAAAACAAAGGAGTCGTTCAATTGAAACCTCTTTGGAAATCACGATTTATCTACATCATAAAACTCGCGGCACTTCTCGCGTTTATGGTACCCGCTGCCGCCGCGGAAAAAGAGATCGCCTTGTGGGGCGGCACATTAAGCCGTAACATGGTCTCCGATGAAAAGAATATCCCCGCGAGTTGGGATTTGGAAACCGGTGAAAATATCAAATGGACTGCAGAACTCGGTTCACAAAGTTACGCAGGACCGCTCATTATCGGTGGAAAGGTCTTCGTCGGAACGAATAACAAAGCACTCTACAACCCGAAACTCACTGGCGACCGCGGGAACCTTATGGCATTTCGCGAATCCGATGGCAAATTTCTGTGGCAATCAACCCACACCAAACTCTCCGCAGGCAGAGTTAACGACTGGCCCCTGCAGGGAATTTGTTCCACACCCTTTATTGAGGGCGATCGACTCTACTATATCTCTAACCGTTGTGAAGTCGTCTGCGTTGATACCGAAGGCTTCCTTGATGGTGAAAACGACGGTCCCTTTACGGAAGAAACCGAAACAAGTGAGATTGATGGCGATATTATCTGGAGTTATGATATGATGGATGAGTTGGATGTCTTTCCGCATAACCTCGCCACCTGTTCACCTCTCGCAGTCGGTGATTTACTCTTCTTGGAAACGAGTAATGGTGTTGATGAAGGGCATATCCACATCCCTTCACCCGACGCACCGTCTTTCATCGCTTTGAATAAAAACACTGGAGAACTCGTCTGGGAAGATGCCTCCCCCGGCGAGAATATACTGCACGGGCAGTGGTCAAATCCTGCTTACGGTGTCATCAAAGGTGTGCCACAGGTTATCATCCCTGGCGGGGACGGCTGGGTCTATGCATTTGCCCCAGAAACTGGCGATATTATCTGGAAATTTGATTGTAATCCAAAGGATTCTGTCTGGGAACTCGGCGGACGCGGCACACGCAACAACATCATCTCAACACCTGTTATTTATGACAATAAGGTCTTTATTGCTGTTGGACAAGATCCAGAGCACGGTGAAGGTGTCGGACATCTCTGGTGCATCGATGCCTCACAAACCGGTGATGTTACCGAGACCGCTGGAATATGGCATTTCGGTGATGAACAGTTCAATCGCACGATGTCCACTGTCGCCATTGCTGATGGACTTCTCTACATCTCAGACCTCAGCGGATTTCTCTACTGTTTGGATGTCAACACGGGGGATCTCTACTGGAAGTACGACACCTTTGCCGCTATTTGGGGCTCACCCTATGTTGTAGATGGTAAGGTTTATCTTGGTGATGAAGATGGCGATGTTGTGGTCCTAAAAGCAGGCAAAACTGAACCTGAAGGGGAACTGTTTGAGACCAACATGGGCAGCGCTGTCTATACCACACCTGTCGCAAAAAATGGTGTGCTTTACATCGTAACCCGTAATATGCTGGTCGCAATAGAAGAAAAAAAATGAACCTTTCCCGAAAAATTACTGAAACCCAAAAAGCACTCGATGCACACGTCCGAGAAATCGTCAAGTGGCACTTCAGCCCAAAGACCGGATGCCCCTTCTGGTTGGAGTTCGCAGAGAACCTCGATTTCGACCCGCGAAAAGAGATCGGTGGCTATGCAGATCTCAAGTGCCTCGGACATTTTGAAGACGAATGGCTCCGCGGCGGACCCGTCCGACGCTGGGTCCCGAAGGCTTACGCCAATGAACCGATTTATGTCTTTGAAACCGGGGGTTCAACAGGTGTGCCTAAGTCGAGAATCAGCATCCGTGATTTCCACATCGATTATGAAATCTTCAGTGAAACGCTCTCCGATGAGAGTTTCCCACCCAGTAGCGATTGGCTCATGTTAGGACCAACGGGACCGCGCCGCTTGCGGCTTGCTGTTGAGCATCTCGCCCAACATCGCGGTGGTATCTGTTTTCACGTCGATCTCGATCCGCGTTGGGTAAACCAACTCGTACGTTACGGGAAAAATGAGGAGTTGGACGCGTATAAAAATCATGTCATCGCGCAGGCACTCAACGTACTGCGCGCCCATGAAAACGTCCAATGCCTTTTCACCACCCCGAAGCTGCTGGAAGCGTTGTGCGAAAAAATCTCGTTGCCAAAAGCCGGGATCAAAGGCATCTTTTGTGGTGGAACGGAGATGGATGCACAGTTCCACCGCTTCGCTCGTGAAGAACTCGTTCCCGGCATCGATTTTATCCCGACCTACGGCAATACGCTCATGGGATTAGCCACTTGTAAGCCTTTTGATCCATCAGATAACTACGCGATTATCTACTATCCACCGCATCCGCGTGCTGTCATTGAACTGGTTAACCCGGAAAATCCAGAGGAAACTGTCGATTACGGCGAAACCGGACGCGTTATGCTCACAACGCTAACAAAAGAATTTTTTGTACCACGTTTCCTTGAACGGGACGAAGCCGAACGCGCCGAACCAATTCCAGAATACCCGTGGGACGGCGTTGAAAACCTCCGCCTCCTCACGGAACTCCAAGAAAGCGTCGTTGTAGGTGTTTACTAATCATTTATGTTGAGTAAAAGCAATGTGAAAGGTTATAATAGTCTACCTCGAAAAGAATTGAAAAGGAGGCGACAAATATGAAAGCAATTCAGACTGTTGAAATTCAAGATCCCGTCTATGAAGAGACCTATACCGCCCACATCGAAAAAAACGGTGCCGCGTGGATAGGATGGATACCAGAAGTCCCAGAGGTGAAGTGTCAAGAAAACACACGAGAAGAATTGCTGAAAACCCTGGCAAAAGAACTTCATGAAACCTTAGAAGCCGACTGGGAAGCGTGGGATAAGCAGCTTGAGGAAGATGTGAAAGCTGGACGGCTTGATCATCTATCTGAAAAAGCCCTTAAAAATTTTCGAGAGGGTAGATATTATAAATTGGAGAAACTTCAGGAACTGTTAAAAGAATAGTTTCATGGGGTCTGAAATCCTTACTCACGTTACATAAAATATAAACAATCGCGAATTTGTGGGGACTCGTAGGGGCAAACGCCAAGTAATACCATTTCTGTTAATAAATCTCTCTTTATGTAGAATAAACTGTTAGTTTGTTCCGCATCACCACGCATTTCACGAAAACCGGTAATGTGATAATATTATTTAGAAATGGTATAATATGGAACATATTCTGGATGCTGATTTTTGGAGATTT
>PYJC01000102.1 GCA_003635255.1 Candidatus Poribacteria bacterium
AAACATAAAAATGTAGTAAAATAGTGGAATAAAAGGCGATCCTTTATGTCCCTTTATTTCCACTTTTGATAGTCACTTACTTTATGAGAGGTGCTCTTATGACGGTCTCCGAGTCCGAAAAGTCTCCGAGATACAACGGTATTCCGAAGCAGGTTTCGCGTAAGGATTTTAATCGTTATATCTTGCCACATCTGAAGAAACGTGTTAAAGGTCCAAAGCCGAAACTCTCTTTCTACAAGATATTCAACTACATTCTCTATGTTTTGCATACGGGTATTCAATGGGAGCAACTCCGAACACGGCGGAATGAACTCCATTGGTCTAATGTCTATAAATGGCATCATCGCTGGTCAAAAGATGGCTCGTATCAGAACCTCTTTGAAGCGTCGGTTATACACTTGCTTGATACGGATCAACTTGATACGACACACCTTCACGGTGATGGTTCAAACACCGTCGTGAAAAAAGGGGCGACGGTATCAGCTACTCAGGACACAAACATCAGAAAGGCGAAAAAGAGTTGACGCTCACCGATAATCATGGGTTCATCATAGGACCGATAACGCTGAAACCCGTCAACGCACATGATACAACGATTTTGCCCGAAGCCCTGAGTGATATAATCGCTTTTAGCAAACGTATTGGCATGGATCTTTGCGGTTCGGCTCTGACACTTGATTCTGCCTTTGATTCTAAGGTGAATCATAAACTTATTAGAGGACACGGGTTGAGACCCGTGATTTATCCTAACCGTCGCAATGCTAAAGAACCTATTGTCATTGCGCGTAAGTTCCGTTGGTTTGACAAAAGGATATACAAAGACCGATATAAAGTTGAGCGAACTTTCGGGTGGCAAGACACTTACCGAAGACTTGCCCTGAGCTATGATAAACTCAAAGAGACCCGTCTGGGGTTTCGTCATCTCGCATATTCAATGATTAACTTTCGTATAACTTTCAACCATTCATAGCGCGTACTCGCTATGAGTTCTCAGTATAATAGATGATGAAGCCGTTTTCGGAAACTTGAAATCAAAAGTATCTCGATTACGAGATTGAAACCCGTCGATCTCCTTCAGACTCCGTGCCGCGGTAGACACACTTGAAATCAAAAGTATCTCGATTACGAGATTGAAACAATGTGCGAAAGCGCGTAGTCTCACTGAAGGCATCCTTGAAATCAAAAGTATCTCGATTACGAGATTGAAACGGTTCTGTTTCAGGTGGCGGTGCTACCGAACCGAAATCTTGAAATCAAAAGTATCTCGATTACGAGATTGAAACTCGCATCATAGTTACTTAGATACCTCTGCAAGTCTACTTGAAATCAAAAGAACCTCAATTACGAGATTGAAACGGCATTCTTTGGTGCGTAAAAAACTGCACACCCTAGGTGTCAATTTAGGATATTCCTCACCATTTCAGAGTCGGTATAGATGCCGCCCCTACAGGGCTGTTCCTTGGACGTGTTGCGTTTCTACAAAGATACCGTTCCTACGGAACTCAAGAGGTTTTTGGAGCATTCAAGGTCTTCTGTAAAAATCCGGTTCAGTTGGGAAACCGCGAAGAAATCCGCAGAAACACCCAAGCAAATACCCTATCAAAAACCCTACCGGCCTGGGGGTCGCGCTGATTATTTTTTCTTAAATTGACACTTATGGTACGTAAAAACTGCACACCTTGTCCTTGAAAAGAAAAGCATCTCGATTACGAGATTGAAACTATTATTGGAGTTTCATGCCTATGGTCTACCATTCCTTAACACCACCCAATATGACCTCTCTCGACTGACAGAGGACCCAGCCAACATCCATCTCAACTTTGAGAATTACCTCAACGGGTTCAGCGAAGAGGTCCGCGACATCATCGAAAACTTCAATCTTGATCGGTTTATCGAACGACTCCACAAAAACAATCGGCTCTTCATCTTCTGCGATAAGTTCACTGAAGTCGATTTGCATCCCGATAAGGTAGATAACCACACAATGGGACAGATCTTTGAGGAACTACTCCGCCGATTCTCCGAAATGTCTAACGAAACGAGTGGAGAACACTACACGCCGCGGGATGTCGTACGGCTATTGGTCTCGCTGCTGTTTGCGGAACACAGTGAAGACCTGCGCGGACAGAGGGTTATCCGTAGCATTTTCGATCCGTGCTGCGGAACTGGCGGCATGTTGACTATAGGAAAAAAATACTTCCGTGAACAGATTAACCCCGATGCCACGATTCGGCTGTTAGGTCAGGAACTGAACGCACAGACCTACGCCATCTGCAAGTCGGATATGCTCATCACGGGAGAGGATCCCGACAGTATCCAACACGGCTCCAGTCTCTCTAATGACCAATTTCAAGGGCAACGTTTCGACTATATGATTACAAATCCACCCTTCGGTGTGAGTTGGAAGTCTGACGAAACGGCGGTGAAAGCGGAAGCGCAGACCGAACACTCCAAAATCCATCCAAACAACTTTTTCGGCTATACAAAAGTAACAGTCGAGAGACGGCTCATAGAAAAACAGGAGATTCTCGGAGAGGAAACAGAAGTCGTTGTCCAGGATAAGCAGGGCAATCCGAAACCGGATACTGCGCTGAGGGACGTTGAGGGACTATGAGCGCGTCCCCCTCACAGAGAACATCAATGATTACTACCAACGAGAAGTCAAACCGCACCTACCGGATAGTTGGATAGACAGAAAGAAAGATAAGGTGGGCTACGAAATCAATTTCAATCGGTATTTCTACCAGTACACGCCGCTGCGCTCACTGAAGGAGATTGCTGATGAAATACTGGCACTGGAGCGGAAAAGTGAAGGCTTGCTGAATGCGGTCTTATTGATTTGAGGCACAGCCTGACCGATTCTGTTATTGACTTCTCCACAGTTATCGGAGGCTATAAAGCAATTATCAAAAGATCAGGGTGCCAGATTGGGCATTAGTAGCGAGCCAACAGTGCTGACAGCTCTCGTTCTTATAGCCTTTGCGTTTGGTGAAGAAATCCTTTTCCGGCTTGGTATTCAGAACTATTTGGCACAGCAATTTCGACGCAATGGAAATAAGTATTGGGTCGCTGTTGTTTTAACTTCGGCAATCTGGGCACTGGCGCATGCGAATATTCTCACGCCTGAATGGGTAAAAATTGTTCAGATTTTCCCACTTGGAATAGCATTGGGGTTTCTTTTCAAAAAATATGGCTTGGAGAGTTGTATATTTGCGCACGGAATTTTCAATCTTAGTATGATGTGGATAGGTCCATATCTCATCACATAATACGGGTTGACAGAATAGGTCAGATTAGTTTTCGGTATTTTTCCAAGTCCAAAACGACTAATCCCGTTTTTTCTGATTCGGCGTGCGATACAGAGTCATTCAATTGTCTGTTTTTGTGTTGTCCTTTTCGCAGGTGTTAATACTTAATATATGTTATGTTTTTTAAAAAACCTCAGAAAAATTCGCAGCCTGTCGCAGCATTTCGCTATATCGTGTTGATTTTTCGGTATTTCTATGTTATACTTTGCAAAACGTTTTTTCACCACTTGGAAACTATAAACATCTATGCCCGAAACACAAGAGACGCAGATAGAACACTTCCCTGACCGGAGCCTCAGACGCTTACTGCAAGACAGCGAATACGTGCGCGGGTTAGTCCAAATTATCGCACCCGACATCGAGACGTTTCTCAACTTCAGTCGGATCACATACCAGAAAAGGAGTTTCATCTCTAAAGCACTGCAAGAACGCGAGTCAGATGTACTACTGAGTGTTCCGTTTCAAGAGGACACAGATGCTATAGATACTGATGCGTTGTTCATCTATATCCTCATTGAACATCAATCCACAGTGGATAGAACGATGGGGTTTCGATTACTGTCCTATATGGTGCAAATCTGGGAGTCGCAACGGCGGGAATGGGAAACGGCGAAGACTCCGGAAAATGAAAGGCGTTTACAGCCGATCCTGCCGATCCTGTTTTATACAGGTGATCGTCCGTGGAGCGTGCCGGTGTCCCTAACATCGATCATGGATGTTCCTGAAATCTTGGAGCGTTTCGTCCCAAGTTTCGACACACTGTTTTTAGGGGTCAAGGAGACGGAAGCAGAGGCGTTGACGCAATCCGGACATCCGTTGGGCTGGTTGCTCCGTGTGCTTCAAAAGGAGCATGCAGACGAAACAGAGATAAGCGAAGCATTAGCGGATGCTATGTCGCACATAGCGTCAGTAGATGAAGACTTCACACCGCAAGTTGCAGAGGCACTCCGATATTTTGTGCAGTTGATATTCCACCGGCGTTCTCGTGACGAGCGCGATGCGTTGGTAGACATTATTAGACAACACATTCAAGACGATAAGGAGTTAGAGACGATGGCACAGAC
This sequence comes from Candidatus Poribacteria bacterium, assembly GCA_003635255.1. Taxonomy (GTDB): domain Bacteria; phylum Poribacteria; class WGA-4E; order WGA-4E; family WGA-3G; genus WGA-3G. Next base: position 4,373 of record PYJC01000102.1, read on the forward strand.
AACAGCCGAATTTCTCATAGAACAAGGCAAAGCAGAAGGCAAAGCAGAAGGCAAAGCAGAAGGCAGAGCAGAAGGCAGAGCAGAAGGTAAACAGGACGCGGTCCTCAAACTCCTGCAGCTCCAATTTCAGCACGTGCCTGAAACGCTTTCACGTGAAATCCGCAACATCCACAACCTAACACGCCTTGACACGCTCTTAGAACAAGCCATGACCGCGCAAAGCTTAGAGGAAATAGATACGCATTTCGCCTTGAAGTCAACCTGAAACGATTGATAGGGTGATGACTCGGAGTTACGGGACCCTATGATGCAGCAATAACCCTCATCTATTTAACGAGGTGTAGACCGTGCCGACGTATACAGAACAAAGATTTGAAGATCACATCGAAGCACATCTGAATCAGTCGGGCTACCGGTCATTACAATCTTCCCATTATAATAAACCCCTCTGCCTAATACCCAGTGAGACACTCCGGTTTATTCAGCTGACCCAACTGCAGGAATATCAGAAACTGGAACGCCAGTACGGCGCGGATACACCGGATAAACTCCTCGATCGGGTAAGCAGAGAGATTAAAAATCGCGGGGTATTGGACGTGCTTCGGAAAGGGATTAAGGATAGAGGTTGTCATTTTAATCTAACCTACTTCCTTCTATCAAGTGGCATGAACCCCGACCATCAGGAACTTTACACTCAAAACCGAGCCTATCGTGAGCAATCGTCCGCCACCGCAATTTCATAGTAACTCACCAAAAGCACCAAAACCAAAAACGGTTGTAAACCCCCACCATCACTATGTTCGTAAGCGTAACGACCAGAACTTTAAAATCAAAATTTCACAGTTATGAAAAAAATCGCAAAGCTTAACAATACCTTCAAAACCCATGCCACGCCTTGCTTCGTAGGGGTTACCGAGACAGTATTTTCAAAACCTTACTATGAAATCCTGTGAAACTTCATAAAACACCCGCCCCACATTGTCTCTTAACTGATAACTGATAACTGACAACCGAAAACCATTTCTCCTTGACTGTTTTCGCTAAAGGCGTTATGATTGCTTCATCAACATATAAAATAGGACTTACGCACTTTTTCATGATAACGGACGTATGACGCACTGCAGGCGGGGTTTAAAACCCTGAAGAAATACGCAGAAACACCCTATCAAAGACCCCAAGCAAAAACCCTGCAGTAGGGGCTGCGTAAGTCCTATAAAATGAAAGAGGAAAATTCTTATGCAAGACCTCCAAGAATTAATTACGCGGCAACCCTACACGCAACTCATCACACCCAAACGGGTGCTGATTGTGATAGTCAGCGTTATAATCCTCGCGTGTTTGGCGACGAGTTTTTATACAGTTGACGCGGACGAAATTGCTGTTGTCCTGATGTTCGGAAAGTCTGTTCGACAAGCCGAACCCGGACTCCACTTTAAATTACCACTCGGTATTGAGAGAGCCATTAACGTTCCCGTCCGGAAAGTTTTCAAAGAGGAATTCGGGTTTCGGACGCTGAGAGCAGGCGTGCGTACACAGTATGACACCCGCGATTTTTCGGACGAATCCCTGCTGCTGACAGGCGACCTGAGTATCGCTGATGTGGAATGGGTGGTTCAGTATAAAATTAAAGACCCCAAAAATTTCCTGTTCTCTGTCCGGAACCCGCAGCGCGCTTTGCGAGACCTCTCTGAATCAGTAATAAGCCGAGTCGTTGGGGACCGGACTGTGACTGAAGTGTTAACTGTCGGTCGTATCGAGATTGCCGCAGAAGTTGAACAACATCTACAGCAACTGCTCGATCTGTATCAGACGGGTTTAGATGTAGCGACAGTGACCTTGCAAGATGTCAATCCACCGGAAGCGGTGAAAGCAGCGTTTAACGCTGTTAACGAGGCGAAACAGGAGAAGGAGCGTTTAATCAACGAAGCGTGGCGCGATTACAACCAATCTGTCCCGAAAGAGAAAGGGTTAGCAGCACAACTGATTTCGGAGGCACAGGGTTACGCACTCAAACGCGTGAACGAGGCACAAGGCGATGCCGATCGGTTCAAAGCGATTCGTTCAGAATATCAAAAGGCGAAAGAGGTCACCCGTCGCCGCCTCTATCTCGAAGCGATGCAAGAACTTCTGCCGCAGGTCAAAGAGATTTATGTGATTGATAGTAAAACCAACTCACCTATACCACTTCTGCAACTCAATGAATAGCGGATCTGCGAAAGGAGTATTCTGATGAGATCGAAAAAGATACTTATACCCGTGATTATTATTGTAATTTTAGTGCTTCCAGTTGCTGCAGGCATGTTCTATGTTGTCTATGAAGGTGAGCAAGTCGTTATTACCGAGTTTGGTCGTCCTGTTGGGCAGCCTATCGTCACCGCTGGACTCAAAATAAAGACCCCATTTATTCAGCAGGTGCATCGTTTTGAGAAACGTGTGCTTGAATGGGATGGGTCTCCAAACCAGATTCCGACAAAGGACAAGCGGTTCATCTGGCTTGATACGACAGCGCGGTGGCGTATTAAAGATGCTCTCAAATTCTATCAAGCACTCGGCACAGAACAGTTCGCACAGTCCCGTTTGGATGATATTATCGATTCCGCAGCGCGGGATTTGGTGACGGCACAACTTTTGATTGAAGTCGTGCGGGATTCAAACCGCGTCTTAAGCCTCGATCTGGAAGTACTCGAAGGAGAAGAGGGACAGTCTGGTGAACCGTTGGAAGAGATTCAGGTCGGCAGGGAACGGATTACACGCATGATCCTTGAGAAGGTCCAAGAGACCGTCCCGCAATTCGGCATTGAACTCGTCGATGTTCAGATAAAACGGATTAACTATGTAGACGAAGTCCGTAAGAAAGTCTTTGACCAGATGATTTCGGAACGGCAACGTATCTCTGAGAAATACAAATCCGAGGGTGAAGGTGAAGCCGCTGACATCAACGGACAAAAACAGAAAGAATTAAAACGGATTCAGTCCGAAGCCTATAAGCAAGCCGAGCAAATCAAGGGGGATGCGGATGCGCAAGCGATCCAGATTTATGCCGAAGCGCACGGTCAAGATCCAGAGTTCTACGCTTTCATTCAGACCTTAGAGACGTATCGGAAGACGACGGGTGAAAGCACAAAACTCATCTTGACAACGGATAGTGACCTCTATCGGTATCTCAAGAGCAGTAATGTGCTTGGACGTTGAGCGTCGCATTTTGAAGTGAATGCTGCGCTCAGCCACTGTATCGCTGTTAACGCGTAGGTTGGGTAGAACGGAACTGAGAGGATAGAGGTCGGTGTACTGAAAGATTTTTCGCAGAAAAATCGTACTGATAACTGAAAACTATTCCCTGTGAAACAGCAACGCTCTCCTCTCAGTTTAAAAGTCGTTTGCATCGGGCTATGCCGTTACGAGCACCTTCACGGTCAACTACCCCAAGCTAAAGCATGGGGCTTGTGCGAAGCGCATGCCAAGCGTTCACTCCACAAGTTAAACGGTTTTCTACAGTCTTTGCGAATGCCATACGCGCATTCGCTATATCGCGGTATTCGGTGTGGCAGCCAACACAATGTTTCGGATGCTCCCCAAGTCTGATTCAACTTGAATACTGCGATCTGGATGGGGAAATACACAACCCGTAAGGGAGATTACAAACGATGTTTGTTCCAGTGACAAGTCAAACAGGCAAAAAACTAATGCCTACGCATGCTAACAAGGCGGGCATGCTCATTAAGAAAGGTTTAGCCACGCCCTATTGGTCTAATGGGATATTTTGTATCCGGCTTAACTATGCCACGGAAGACGCATACACGCAAGATATAGTCGTAGGTGTAGACCCCGGTAGTAAGAAAGAAGGGGTTACAGTGAAATCCGAGGCTCATACTTATTTGAATGTGCAGGCAGACGCTCATAACGGTGTTGGTAAGAAAGTTGCCAAGCGTCGTGAGTTGCGTAGGAGTAGACGCTCCCGGAAGTGTCCGAATCGCAAGCA